>CAZDYQ010000048.1:0-23904 GCA_964509685.1 uncultured Burkholderiaceae bacterium | reverse complement strand
CCTCCGAGACCATGTTGACCACGAACTCCCGGTCGCGTTCGATGTTGGCGAGCGAATCCTTGCGGCGATCCGCAGGGCGGCCGATGCCGATGCACAGCACCGGCGGGTTGCCGGAGAAGCAGTTGAAGAAGGAGAAGGGCGCCGCGTTCTGCCCGCCCGCGCCGTTGTTGGTGACGAGCCAGGCGATCGGGCGCGGCACGACGAGCGAGGTCATCAGCTTGTAGCACAGGCCTCCTTCGAGGGCCGCGACGTCGAAATACATGCGAATGCTCCGTGGCGAGCGACGGCGCGGCGCTCAGGCCTCGCCGGAGTCGCCGTAGGTGGAAGGGACGAAGCCGGGGATGGACTCGCGCTTGGCGAGCCACCAGCCGTAGTTGGGCGGCATCAGCCCGAAGTGGTCCTCGACGCCGAGCTTGCGGGCGGCGTCCATCGGCCAGTTCGGGTTGTAGAGCGCCTCGCGTGCGATCGCGACGAGGTCGGCGCGGCCTTCCTGCAGGATCGCCTCGGCCTGGCGGGCGTGCACGATCACACCTACCGCCATCGTCTTCACCCCCGCCTCGGCGCGCAGCCGCTCGGCATAGGGCACCTGGTAGCCGTAGCCGGGCGTGGCGCCCGAACCGGCGCCGCCGAAGATCCCGCCTCCGCTGCAGTCGATCACATCGACCCCGACGCGCGCGAGCTCCCGGGCGAGCGCGACGCTGTGCTCGAGGCCCCAGCCCGCACCGTCGATGGCCGACAGGCGCATGAAGAGGGGCTTGTGCGCGGGCCACTTGGCGCGGACATGCTCGGCGACCTCGATCGCGAAGCGCATGCGGTTCTCGAGGCTGCCGCCGTACTCGTCGTCGCGCCGGTTGGCGAGCTCGGAGAGGAACTGGTGGATCAGGTAGCCGTGGGCGGCATGGATCTCCACCATGTCGAAGCCGGCGGCGTCGGCGCGCTGCGCCGCCGCGCCCCAGGCCTCCACCAGGCCGTGGATCTCGGCGCGCGTGAGCGCGCGCGGCGTCGGCGAGCGCTCGTCGGCGGGGATCGCGGAGGGCGCGACCAGTTCCCAGGTTTCCCACTCGTCGGCCACCGGATCGACATCCTCGATCGTGAGCGGCCGGCCGCCTTCCCAGGGGCGCGTGAGGCGTGCCTTGCGGCCCGAGTGGCCGAGCTGGATGCCCGCCTTCGCCCCGCAGTGATGGATCAGTTCGCGAATGCGACGAACGCCCTCGATGTGCTCGTCGCGCCACAGCCCGAGATCGCCGAGCGTCCCGCAGCCCTCGCGCGAGACCTTGGTCGATTCCACGCAGACGAGGCCCGCGCCGCCTGCCGCGTAGCGTCCCGCGTTCATGAGGTGCCAGTCGGTGGCGAAGCCGTTCTTCGCCGAGTACTGGTGCATCGGCGCGATCACCACCCGGTTCTTCAGGGTGAGCTCGCGCAGCGTGATCGGTGTGAACAGCAGGGGCTGGGTCATGTCCCGTTCTTCCTTGTCGTCAGCCGCGGGCCAGCTGCCAGGCGCCGTCGTCGCGGCGCATGACGCGGCCCGCCGCGAGGAGTTCGTCGAGATGCTGCGAGACGGTGCGCATCTCGATCGGCGCGGCCATCGGGCTTTCGTAGCCCTCGGGATAGACGAGGCCGACGCCGACCATATCCTCGAGCCGGCGCGGCGACTGTGCGAGCAGGGCGAGGATCTTCTCCTCGCGCGCATCGAGCTTCGACTCGTAGGCCTGGAGGTCGGCCAGCATGTGGTCGCGGTCGGTGTACACGCCGCGATGGTGGGAGGTGATCCAGACCCGCGCCGGAATGGAGGGCAGCCGCTCGATCGAGCGGCGGAAAGCCCGCAGGTCGGAGGTGGCATCGCCGTAGTAGGGCCCGAAGCCGGTGAGGTCGATGTCTCCGATGAAGGCAATGCCGCCGGGCTGCACGAGCAGTACGCAATGACCGCGCGTATGGCCCGGCATGTGGAGCGCCTGGACCGACACGCCGCCCCCGAGGTCCCAGCGCTCGCCGTCCGCATAGGCGATGGCATCGGGCCGGGGCACGTAGTTGAACTCTTCCTCGATCTTGCGGCGAAACGCCTCCATCGCATCGACGGGATAGCCGAAGTGCTCCATCAGGCCGGCCCAGCTGCGTGCCGCGGCGACGTCCTCCTCGTGCACATGGACGGGCGCGTGGGGCACGCGGTGCAGGCCGGCCATGTGGTCCTCGTGGACGTGCCCGAGGATCACCATGTCGACGCCGTCGAATTCGGGGCCGATCCGGTTGGCCACGCGGGGGGTGTCGAAGGCGACGCGCGTGTCGCCGCCGGTGACGATGACCTGGTTGCCGTCCGGGTACTTGCCGGTCTTCTCTCCGAAGTAAACGGTGACAGGGCCGAACTCGGCTCGGGCTTCGCTACTCATGGGATGCAGGGGTCTCCAGGATCGTTCGCGGCCTGGCCGCGGCGGGGCGGCGGCGCCAGCGGGCCATTCTAGCGTCGATGTCCCTTTGCCCGCCGGGCGCGCCGCCTGGTCGTGCGCCCGGCCCGTGCACGGCGTCAGTCGTCGCCCGGCGCCCGCGCGCCGTCCGGCGCGGCCTCGATGCGCTCGAAGCGGGCGAGCTCCCGGTTCTTGCGGACCTCGTCCCAGGCGTGGATCGCGCCATTGATCGCGATCCACACGCCATGCGGTAGCAGGAGCGCCGCGGCGGCGGCGAAGCCGAGGTTGAAGGGCGCGTCGGAATGGGCGCAGCGCGCCGGCACCATGGCGCCGGTGAGGACGATGCATTTCTCGAGGCCGGCCGCCGCGATCGCCGCCGCGGTCTCGGTCATCGTGTCGGTGCCATGCACGAGGACGAGGGCGTCCTCGTCGCAGTGCCGGCAGGCCGCCACGACCATTTCGCGATGCATGTCGTTCATGTCGAGGCTGTCGACCATCATGAGGGACGAGATGGGCGGCAGCGGGTCGATGCGCGCCGCCTCCAGCAGCTCGGGCAGGCAGGTGCGGCCGAAGCCGAGCGTGCCGGTGACGGGGTCGTACACCTTGTCGAAGGTGCCGCCGATGGCGATCAGTCGCAGGCTCATGGCGCAATGATCGCATGCGGCCGCGGGCGGCTCGCTAGAATGCGGCGGGAAGGGAGGGGACCCGCAAGGGGTTCGCGCGAATGTTCGAACAGGTCGTGTTTGCCGGCGGCGGGCAGCGTTGCTGGTGGCAGGCGGGTTTCTGGGACGTGTTCGCGCCGGCCACGGGACTCGCGCCGAAGGTCGTCGGCGCAGTCTCGGCCGGCGCCGCCACCGCCTGCATGGTGCTGGCCAGCGACTCGCGCGCCGGTCTCGCCCACTATCGCGAGGTGCTGGCCGGAGCCCCGCGCAACATCTACTGGGGCCGGCTCCTGCGCCGCGGCGAGCGGATCTTCCCGCACGAGGCGATCTATCGCGACGCGCTGCGCACGCTGCTGGGCGGCCCGGCATTCGAGCGCCTGCGCCGGGGTCCCGAGATCCGCGTGGCCTGGGCCCGGCCGCCCGAATGGATGGGACCGCGCTCGGCCGTGGCGATCGGGGTCCTCGCGTATTCCATCGAGCGCAGCCTCGTCAGGCCGCTGCATCCCGCCTGGGGCAGGCGCCTCGGCTTTCGCCGGGAGGTGGCCCGGGTCGCCGACTGCGCCGACATCGAGGCGCTGGTCGAGCTCATCGTCGCGTCGAGCTGCACGCCGCCCTTCACGTCGTTGCGGTGGCGCGATGGCGAGCCTGCGCTCGACGGCGGTCTCGTCGACAATGTTCCGGTCGACGTGGTCCCGTCGGACCGCTCGACGCTCGTGCTCACCACGCGCCGCTATCCGGGCAGGGCGCCGATCTTCATGCGCGGCGCGCTGACCTATGTGCAGCCTTCGCGGCCCATCCCGGTATCGCGCTGGGACTACACCGCCCCCTCGCTCTACGAAGCCGTGTACCGGCTCGGGCGCAAGGACGGCGAGCGGGCCGTCGAGGCGATCGGGCGGGGACGGTTCATTCCCGTCCCGCCCCGGGCGGCGGCGGCCTGACGGCAACGGACCTGGATCGAAGGACAAGGAGGACGACATGGACAAGGACGCAAGGCCGGTGGCCTGGGTGACGGGCGGGGCGACGGGCATCGGCAGGGCCTGCGCGCGCGAGCTGGGCAAGGCGGGATACATGGTGGTGATCTCCGGGCGGCGCGAGGCGGCGCTCGAGGAGGCGCGCCAGGACCTCGCCGCCGACGAGATCGACGTGCGCGCGCTGGCGCTCGATGTCGCGGATGCGAGCGCCGTGTCGTCCGCGGCCGCGCGGCTCATCGACGACTTCGGCCGGATCGACGTGCTGGTCTGCTCCGCGGGCCTCAATGCGCCGAACCGCTACTGGCGCGACCTCACGCCCGAGGCCTTCGCGCGGGTGACCTCGGTCAACCTCAACGGGGTGGCCTTCTGCGTGACGGCCGTGCTGCCGGCCATGCGCGAGGCGGGCGGGGGCACCATCGTGGTGGTCTCGTCATGGGCGGGCTGGCGCTACACGGGTTTCACCGGTGCCGCCTACGGCGCCACGAAGTTCGGCCTCGCGCCGCTCGTCGAGAGCATCAACGACCAGGAGGGCCGCAAGGGCATCCGCGCGACCCTGCTGTGCCCGGGCGAGGTCGCCACGCCCATCCTCAAGTCGCGCCCCCTGCCACCGCCGGACGAGGACATCGCCCGCATGCTGGTGCCGGAGGACGTGGCCCGCGCGATGATGTTCGCGGTGTCGATGCCGGCGCGCGCCTGTATCAACGAGATCGTGATCAGCCCCACCTGGAACCGGATCTACAGCGGGGCGGACGACCTCACCGTTCCGCGATAGCGCGGGCGACGCGCCGCGGTTGCGCGCGGAGCATCCCGCGCGGCTTGCGGCGATCGTCGAATCGGCACAGCATGGCGCATCTTTCCAGGGAGGAGGTTGCCATGGCCCATGCGCTTCGTCACATCGTCGCGGCCGCGCTGACCTGCGCCGCCGGCAGCGCCGTCGCCTTCGAGCTCACGAGTCCCGACATCAGCCCCGACCAGCCGATCGCGGATCGCCATGTCTTCGACGGGTTCGGCTGCAAGGGCGGGAACGTCTCGCCGGCGCTCGCCTGGTCGTCGCCGCCGGAGGGGACGAAGAGCTTCGCGCTGCTGGTGCACGATCCGGACGCGCCGACCGGCGGCGCCGGCTGGTGGCACTGGGTCGTGTACAACCTCCCTGCGAGCGCAAACGGGTTGGCACAGGGAGCCGGCTCGGCCGATGGCGCCCGCCTGCCCGCCGGCGCTGTGCAGCACCGCACCGACTTCGGTTCGCCCGGCTGGGGTGGCCCCTGCCCGCCGGTGGGCGACCAGCCGCATCGCTACGTCTTCACGCTGCATGCGCTGAAGGTCGAGAAGCTCGAGATTCCCGAGGGCGCCACCGCCTCGCTGGTGGGCTTCATGGTCAACGCGAATTCGATCGGGAAGGCGAGCCTGACGGCGCGTTACGGCCGCTAGAGGGCGGCGGCCGGGATCGCCCGCGCGATCAGCGCCTCCCACTGCTCGCTGTCGGCGGGCCACGGGTTCGATTCCAGGGCCCGCAGGATCTCCCCGAGCTGCCAGCCGGGAGGCTGGCCCAGCGAGACCGGCCGCTCGCGCCAGATGCGGCGCACCAGGTTCGGGGAGATGCCGAACCGGCCCGAGATCGCCTCGATCACGGCGCGGTCCTGCCCGGCATCCACCGCCCGCGCGAGCAGCGCATGCCAGTGCATCGCGTACGCGGTGTCATGGCGGGCCGCCAGGCGCTTGAGGTCGAAGCCGGGCCGCTCCGGGGGCCGCTCCGGATCCTCCCGGTACTCGTGCGATGGATCGCCGCCGGCATCGTCGCCGGGATCGGGCGCATCCGCGCGCAGCAGGTCGATCGGCACGAGGGCCTCGGCGAAGAAGGTGGCGAAGGCGGGCAGGTGGCTCAGCACGTGCGCACGCATGGCCGCCTGGCGAGGCGCGAGGGCGAGCCAGTTGTAGGCGCCGAGGTGCTGGCCGGCGCCCGTGCGCTCCAGCTTGGCGAGCGTGACCGGATCGAGGCTCGCGAGGATCTGCGCTGCGATGCGCTGCTCGACGGCCGCCTCGCGCAGGTCGATCGAGCGCAATGCCCGGCCGTAGAAGGCGACGTCCACGATGCCGTCGCGCAACGCGCGGCGAAGCTGAGCGAGGAAATCGGGGTAGCGGGTCCTGCGCTCGAAGAGCGTGGCCGGCGCGCCGGGCTCGAGCCGCGGCGCGAGCGCAAGGTGCGCCCCGCGGGACGGTCCGGCGCGCTCGAGCATCGTGAGCATTTCGCCGGCAAGGGCCTCGAACAGGATGTCGAGCCCGTGATCGGCACGACCGCCCGCCGACTCCAGGGAGCCCAGCCAGTCGACCAGGGATGCGAGCATCCGGTCGGTGAGCAGTTCGTGGAAGTCGTGGACCCGGCGCTCGCGGTCCACCCCGATGAAGCGCAGGTTGAGCCCCCAGGCGCGGGTGAGCTGCGTGAAGATCGGGTTGCGCATCAGCGACAGGCGCGAGGCGAGCGGCAGCAGCACCACGAACAGGCGCCAGTCGGAGGACGGGTTGCGAAAGACCAGCGCGCGCGGGCTGTCGATGTAGGCGCGGGCCAGGTGGGCCAGCTCGGGGCCCACGCTTCCGTCGTCGCGCAGTTCGTCGTCGATCGGGTAGCGATCGACGCGCAGGGACTCGGCGTCGTTCAAGCCACGAAGGTCAGTCGGAGCGCTTGGCCGCGAAGAGGAGGCCGCCGCCGATCGCGACGATGGCACCCGCGATGGCAGTGCGCATCGCGGAACCGCGGGCGAGCGCTTCGATGACGAAGAGGACCCCCGCCGTCAGCACGATGCGGGCGGTGGAGGCGGTGCGTTGCGCGGGGCTGAGCCGGGTCATGGATTTACTCTACTCCACTTCCGTCGCAATCGGGGGAAGTCGGTACTGCCGACGATGGGTCTCGGCGATGGTATAGGGGCGCGAGCCCGCCTGCTGGCGGATCGCCTGTCCGGCGGCCGCTTTGCCCGGACGGACGACGGAACAGTACCAGCCCGGCTGGCGTCCGAGGACCATCTCGCGCCCCGCGCCCGGGTAGAGGTGGAGGTCCAGCTTGTAGCAGGGCCGCCGAGGCATGGTGACGCAGAGCACCAGCTCGCCGATCTCCAGCCGGTCGCCGGTCCAGACGTCGGACTCGAGCAGGCCCTCGACCAGCAGGTTCTCGCCGAAGCTGCCCGGCCGGCCCTCGAACGCCACGCCGGCGCGGGCGGCGCGCTCCCGCCATTGGGCATAGTGCTCGACCGGATAGACGTACACGGCCTTCTCGAGGCCGCCGTGCACCGTGAGGTCGGCCTGTTCGTCGCCCGCCACGCCCAGGCGCCCGAACTCGATCCCGACGGGATCCTCGAGCGTGCTGGCCGGGCGCTTGACGATGCCCGAGAGGACATCCACCGGCCGACCGTCGACGACGCCGCGCAGGCGCGTCGCCGGCCCGGCGCAGATCGCGAGCAGGCGCGGGGAGGGGCGCCGCCCCGGCCCCGGAACGCTCGGCCCGGGGGCTCCGGCCCGGTCGCCGGGTCCTGCGAAATCGCGCGTCATGGTCATGTCGCCCCATCCTAGCGCGGCTTGACCCGGGGTCCGCAATGCGGAGAATCCAGACCGCCGGCGCCCAGCCCATCGGCATGGCCGCGGCGGCATCGCATGTTCGCGGATGCTGGTCCGCGCCCGGAGACGCGCCCTTGCCCACGGCGAACGCATGAACGGCACGCCGACTTCCCTCGTCGACGTGGCCCGATGGTGGCGCTCGGTCACCCCGGAGACCCTGCGCGCCGACCTTCTCGCAGCCTTCCTCGGGGCGCTGCTGGTCCTGCCGCAGGGGGTCGCCTTCGCCAGGCTGGCGGGCCTGCCGCCCGAGTACGGCATCTACACCGCGCTCGTGCCCTGCGTCGTCGCCGCGCTTTTCGGCTCGAGCCTGCACGTGACATCGGGGCCCACCAACGCGCTGTCGCTCGCCCTGTTCGCGATGCTTTCGCCGCTCGCCACGCCGGGCAGCCCCGAGTACATCCAGCTCGTGCTCGCCACCACCCTGCTGGTGGGACTGATGCAGCTGCTCGTCGGCACCCTGCGGCTCGGCGTGCTGGCGAACTTCATCGCGCCGGCGGTCCTCACGGGCTTCGTCGCGGGCGCCGCGTGCCTCATCGGCTGGCATGCGGTGCTCGGGCTGGAAGCACTCCTTCGCGCATCCCCCGGCGGCGGCGCGGCGGAGCTCGTGATCGCGGGATCCACGCTGCTCGCGACCGCCGCGCTGGCGCGCCGGCGTCCGCACTGGCCGGCGATGCTCATCGGCCTGGTGCTTGCCTGGGTGCTGGCCATGCTTGCGGGTCGGGCGGGCATCGCGGTGCGCGTGCTCGGTCCCCTCGCCCAGGTGCTGCCGCCGCCGTCCAATCCCCTGGCCGCGCTGGAGCGGCTGCCCTCGATCCTCGGCATCGCGCTCGCGCTCACCCTCGTCTCGCTGGCGCAGTCGATCTCGATCGCCAAGGCGCTCGCGCAGCGATCAGGGCAGGTCCTGCAGACGAACCGGGAGATCCGTGCCCAGGGCCTGTCGAACATCGCGGGCAGCTTCTTCTCGAGCTACGTCTCCTGCGGTTCGTTCAACCGCTCGCTGCCCAACTACGAGGCCGGCGCTCGCACGCCGCTGGCCGCGGCCTTCTCGGCGATCTTCCTGTTGCTGCTCGTGGGACTCGCGGGGCCGCTGATCGCCGGCATTCCGCTCGCGGCCATCGAGGCGCTGCTGCTCTACGTCGCCTGGCAGCTGGTCGACGTGCCGCGGATCCGCATGATCGCCCGCTTCTCGCGGGGCGACGCGATCACGCTCTTCGCGACCTGGATCGCGACGGTGACGATCCGCATCGAACTCGCGATCCTGCTCGGCATGGCGCTCGCCCTGGGCTTCTATCTCGATCTCAGCTCGCGGCCCGCATTGCGCCGCATGGTGCCCTGGGGACCACGCAGGCGCTTCACCCCGATCTCGCAGATCGACCAGCCGGTGCGCGAATGCCCGCAGCTCCTGCTCGCGCGCATGGAAGGCGCGGTGTACTTCGCCGCCGCGGCCCATGTCCGCGACGAGCTGCGCGCCTTCCGGGAACGGGATCCCGGCCAGAAGCACCTGCTGGTCATGGCGAGGAGCATGAACTTCATCGACCAGGCGGGCGATCGGCTGTGGCGCGAGGAGCTCGCGATCAGGCGCGCGGCCGGAGGCGACCTCTATTTCCATCGTCCCCGCACCCCGGTGCTCGGCGCCTGGCAGCGCAGCGGCATGATGGAGGAGCTGGGCACCGCCAACATCTTCGAGACGAAGAACGAAGCGATCGCTTACATCGTCAAGGAGCGGCTGGATCCGGGCATCTGTGCGACCTGCACGGCGCGGATCTTCGACGAGTGCGCGCTGCAGCCGGCGCCGCCGCGCGCATCCCCCCGACCCGACCAGGAGGAACCGGCGCCGGCGTCGCCCTGACGACGGCGCAGCCGTACGGCGCGACGTCCTAACCGAGGATCGCCTCGATCGCCCGGTCCACCAGGCGCTCGCCGCCTTCGACCACCCGCTCGCGCCAGCGGGACTCCTCCGGGCGAAAGGCCTCCAGCAGCTCGGCCTTGATGGCCCGGGTCAGCGGCTCGCCCGGATCCTGCGGACGGCCGTGCGCATGCAGCCAGTTGTCCGCCCGGACGGCGCGCATGACGCGCTCGAGCGGATGGGTGCCGAACTCGGGCGAGACGAAGGCGAGCCGGCAGCCGCCCGGCAGGCGGGATGCCACCGCGAGGGCGAGCATGCCCTTCACCGGCGGGGTCACCGCCTTGCCTTCGGCCACGGCGATCACCCCGTCGCCGAAGACCGAGCGCTCGAAGTCCAGGGTGGCCGATCCCGGCGCCGAAGCCGAGAGGAGCTGGTACTCCCCCCACGGGCCGAGGCCGGTGTGGACATCGATCCAGGCGACGGTCTCGGCCTCGCCGAGCCAGTCCGAGACGAGCCCGAGGATCCGGGTGGTGGCCGCCTCGTGACGCTGCCCGCCGTACTGCACCCCGGCGGGGAAGCGGTACTGGCCTTCCGACACCGCCTGCTGGAAGGCGCGCTCGCCGTGGCGGGCGACCCATTCGCCCAGGGCCCGCAGCCGCGCCTGTTCGCTGGCGGGGTGGAGGTCGGGCGGATTGAGCAGGGGCTCGAGCGCGACGTAGGCCTCGCTCGCCTCGGCATCGAACTCGTCGCGGAAGTTGCGGTTGAGGTCGACATTGTTCTCGTTCACGCGGCGCAGCCAGGCGAAGCCGTAGGGATTCAGCGCATGCATGACGATGACCGCCCCGTCCGCCGGCAGGCGCAGCGAGGCGAGCCGTCGCGCCATCAGGCGATGCTGCAGCGCCGCCCCGGCGAAGCCCTCCACGCCGTGCAGGCCGCTCGAGACGACCACGGCCCGGCGGGGCCTGCGCGCGCCGAAGACGCAGCAGTCGATGGCGAGGGTCTCGCCCTCGGGGCCGCGGGCATCGATCGAGCGCGAGTCGATGACGACGCCGTGGCGCCGGGCGAGCGCGGAGGCTTGCGCGAGCAGCGTCTCGCGCGACCGCCGGTAGGTCGGCGGGAAGCAGTCGGCGGCCGATGGCGCCATGTCGTGCCGCGCGCCGCTCAGATCACGTCGATCGCGAGGCCATCGAGGCCCGCGATGCCCTGCAGCCGGGTGCGCCAGCGCTGCCCGGGCACCATGGGCTGGGCATCGACCAGGGTGCCGGTGCTCACGATGTCGCCGGGCGCCAGCCGCAGGCCCCGCTCGCGCAGGCAGCGCACGAGGTGGCAGAGCGCCGTGACGGGCCCGTCGAGGACGTCGGCGCCGACGCCTTCGGCCACCGGGACCCAGGGACCGTCCGGGCCCTCGCGGCGCTCGAGCACCAGGGTGATCGCCGCGAGCCGACCCGCCAGGGTGCCGGGATCGCCAGGTGCGATCGCCGGCCCGATGTGCAGGCTGCCGTGCAGCGCCTGGGACGCCATGCTCTCGGCCGCCGTGAAGCGCCAGCCCGGATAGACGCTCTGGACCACCTCGACCCCGTGCGCGACCCAGGCGATCGCCGCGGCCACTGCGGCCGGATCGTCCGCCGCCGGCGTGTGCCCGAGCCCCAGCACGATCTCGGGCTCGAAGCGCGGCTCCGCATGGCGGCCCGCCTCGATCCGCACGCGCGGGGCATCGAGCCGCTCGACCGTGCTCGCGTACATCGGACCCCAGATCGGGGACGACACGCCGTAGATGGGCCAGATCCGGCGGTTGGTGAACCCGATCTTGTAGCCCACGGGCTGTTCGCCGCGGTCGATCCGGCGCTGGCGGATCGCATGCTGGATGCGTTCCGCGGCGTCCATCGTGAGCCCAGGGTCGCGCAAGGACGCGTCGATGGGTCGGGCACGATCGCTGCACTCGAGCAGGTGCTGGGCCAGGCGGTCTTCGGCTGTCGTCGGCATGGCGGGTCCTCGGCTGAGCCGCCATTGTAGGGATGCCGCGGCATTCCCGAGCGGCCGCGTGAAGCGCCGCCCTCGCGAAACGAACCCGCGGCGTGACTTGCTTAACGGCGCGGCCGGCCCGGCACTGGCAGGATCGCGACTTCGGCCGCCAACGGGTGGCCGATGGTGCGGTGTAAGATCCGAGGTTCACTGGGCAAACCAGCTTGCCCGGCAAACGATTCAGGTGCACGGCCGTGCGGACCCGAGGTCCCGCTCCCGGCCGCGACGACGGAATACAGGACGGTGCACGGGGTACGCATCCGAGACCGGTTCGAAGCAGCCGCCCGCCGGTGTGGCGGGCCAGCCGCGCGAGGCGCGACGGAGGCTGCGGGTTCGGCCGGGGCTCGTTCGAGGCGATCCGTACGTCCGACGATTTCAATCATGGAGAGACATCAATGAACGGTTCCGTTAACGCCGCGGCCGGCGGTATCGCCGTCAACGCACCGGACTATGTCCGGCACAAGGCGATCATCGACTGGGTCGGATCGGTTGCCGCCCTCACGCGCCCGGACCGCATCGTCTGGGCCGACGGCTCGCAGGAAGAATACGACCGGCTCTGCCAGCAGATGGTCGAGGCCGGGACGATGCGCCGCCTCAATCCCGCGAAGCGGCCCAACAGCTACCTCGCCTGGTCCGATCCCGACGACGTGGCCCGCGTCGAGGACCGCACCTTCATCTGCTCGCGCAGGAAGGAGGACGCCGGTCCGACCAACAACTGGATCGACCCGCAGGAAATGCGCGCCACCCTCAATGGCCTGTTCGAGGGCTGCATGCGGGGACGCACGCTCTACGTCGTGCCCTTCTCGATGGGCCCGCTGGGCGGGGCCATCTCCGAGGTCGGCATCGAGCTCACCGACTCGCCGTACGTCGTCGTCAGCATGCGCAAGATGACGCGCATGGGCCGGGAGGTGTTCGACGTCCTCGGCACCGACGGCCGCTTCGTGCCCTGCGTGCATTCGGTGGGCGCGCCCCTGGCGCCCGGGCAGAAGGACGTGCCCTGGCCGTGCAACAGGACGAAGTACATCGTGCACTTCCCGGAGACGCGCGAGATCTGGTCGTACGGCTCCGGCTACGGGGGCAACGCGCTGCTCGGCAAGAAGTGCTTCGCCCTTCGCATCGCCTCCACCATGGGCCGCGACGAGGGCTGGCTCGCCGAGCATATGCTGATCCTCGGCGTGACCTCGCCCGAGGGTCGCAAGTACCACGTGGCGGCGGCGTTCCCGTCGGCATGCGGCAAGACCAACTTCGCGATGCTGATCCCGCCGGCCGGCATGTCGGGCTGGAAGGTCACCACCATCGGCGACGACATCGCCTGGATCAAGCCCGGGGCGGACGGCCGCTGGTACGCGATCAACCCGGAAGCCGGCTATTTCGGTGTCGCCCCCGGCACGAACGAGCAGACCAACAAGAACTGCATGGACTCGCTGTCCGAGGACGTGATCTTCACCAATGTCGCGCTCACGGACGACGGCGACGTCTGGTGGGAGGGCATGACCAAGGAGCCGCCGGCGCACCTCATCGACTGGCGCGGGCAGGACTGGACGCCCGAGGACGGCAAGGCCGGCCGCAAGGCGGCGCATCCGAACGCCCGCTTCACGGTGTCGGCCACGCGCAATCCCGTCCTCGATCCCGCCTGGGATTCCCCGGACGGCGTGCCGATCGACGCGTTCATCTTCGGCGGTCGTCGCTCGACCACGGTGCCGCTGGTCACCGAGGCGCGCAACTGGGTCGAGGGCGTGTACATGGCCGCCACGATGGGCTCCGAGACCACGGCCGCCCAGGCCGGGGCGACCGGCGTGGTGCGTCGCGATCCCTTCGCGATGCTGCCGTTCTGCGGCTACAACATGTCCGACTATTTCGCGCACTGGCTGCGCCTGGGCAAGGAGCTGGGCGAGAAGTCCAGCGCCACCGGCGTGCCCCTGCCGCGGATCTTCTGCGTCAACTGGTTCCGCACCGACGAGAACGGCAGGTTCATCTGGCCGGGCTTCGGCGACAACATGCGGGTGCTGGAGTGGATGATCGGACGCATCGAGGGCAGGGCCCAGGGCGCCGAGAACGCGTTCGGCATCTCGCCGCGGTACGAGGACCTCAACTGGACGGGGCTCGACTTTCCGCCCGCCCTCTACGAACGGATCATCTCGATTGACAGGGCGGCCTGGGAGAAGGAGCTCGCGCTGCATGCCGAGCACTTCGAGAAGCTGCGGCATGGCCTGCCCGAGGAGCTGCAGCGCGTAAAGGCGCAGCTCGAGGAGCGGATCGCGGCCTGAGTGCGGTGCGGGGCGCCGGCCCCGCGACCGCCCCCGGGGCCGGCCATCGCGCCGGCCCCTTGCGTTCATGGCGTCGGGCGCCTGCGGAACCTCGCTGCCCTTGCCGGGTTGGAGGGACGGGTGCGGAAGATGCATACTGGCCGCAATGACGCCGGATCCCGAGTTCCTGTCGCGCTATCGCGAGGTGCGTGGCGCATCGGTCGCGCTGGTCGCGGGCCTCGATGCCGAGGACTGTGCGCTGCAGTCGATGCCGGACGCGAGCCCGCAGAAGTGGCATCTCGCGCACACGACCTGGTTCTGGGAAACCTTCGTGCTGGGCGTCGCGGACCCGGACTACCGGCCCTTCGACCCGCGCTTTCGCTACCTCTTCAACTCCTACTACAACACCGTCGGCGAGCAGTTCCCGCGGCCATCGCGCGGCCTGGTCTCGCGCCCCTCGCTCGCCACCGTGCTCGCGTATCGTCGCCATGTCGACGAGGCGATGGAGCGACTCGCCGGACGCGCCGCGCCCTGGCCGGGGCCCGATGCGCGGCGCTGGGGAGGGATCCTCGCGCTCGGGCTGAACCACGAGCAGCAGCACCAGGAGCTGATGCTCACCGACCTGAAGCATCTCTGGTCGATCAATCCGCTCTCGCCCGCGCGCGACGGGGGCCCGCCCCGGAACCCGGCAGCCCGGTCGATGGGCTGGACGGGCTTCCAGGGCGGATTGGTCGAGGTCGGGCACGACGGCCGCGGCTTCGGCTTCGACAACGAGTTCCCGCGCCACCGGGTGTGGCTCGAGCCCTACGCGATCGCCGACAGGCCGGTCAGCAATGGCGAGTACCTCGAATTCGTCGAGGCGGGCGGCTACGAGGACCCCCGCTGGTGGCTGTCCGAGGGTCGTGACCGCGTGCTGTCGAGTGGCTGGCGCGCTCCGGCCTACTGGCGACGCATCGACGGGGCCTGGTACGAGTACACGCTCCACGGCGAAGTGCCGCTCGACCTCGATGCGCCCGTCTGCCATGTCTCGTACTACGAGGCGGACGCCTATGCGCGATTCGCGGGGGCGCGCCTGCCCACCGAGTTCGAATGGGAGCATGCGGCATCGGAGTCGGTGCCCGAGGGCCAGTTCGCGCAGGAGGGCGCCTGGCATCCGCGCATGCCCCTGGCCGACGAGGGCCTCTACGGCGGTGTGTGGGCGTGGACCTCGAGCACCTACGGGCCGTATCCGGGCTTCCGGGCGTCGGACGACGCCATCGGCGAGTACAACGGGAAGTTCATGGTCAACCAGTACGTGCTGCGGGGCGGCTCCTGCGCGACCCCGCCCGGTCATGTGCGACGCACCTATCGCAACTTCTTCCCCGCCTGGGCGCGCTGGCAGTTCACGGGCATCCGGCTCGCGGCCGACAGCCCGCCCTAGCGGTCGTCCCCTCCCGGGATCGCCGGCGCTGCGGCGAAATGGTGCTGGTACTGCAGCAGCACGACCAGGAACAGGATCGGCAGCAGGCACTCGAT
This sequence comes from uncultured Burkholderiaceae bacterium, assembly GCA_964509685.1. Classification (GTDB taxonomy): domain Bacteria; phylum Pseudomonadota; class Gammaproteobacteria; order Burkholderiales; family Burkholderiaceae_E; genus JAMLIN01. The sequence continues at coordinate 8,640 of CAZDYQ010000048.1, read as the reverse complement.
GCCTTCCTCGAAGGCCGCGATGAACCGGTGCAGCAGCATCGGGGTGTGGAAGCCGAACCAGGCCGCGCTCACCGCCTCGGAGCGATCGAGCAGCTTGCTCGCCGCGAGCAGGCCGGTCGCCAGCATGACGGTCCTTCCCCAGTCGAAGCGCCAGGCGCGCGTACGGCGGATCAGCAGTGCGCCGCGCACGAGGACGTAGATCACGAGGACCAGCGCGGGCAGTGTGACCAGCGCCGCGACCAGCTTTTCCGCGGGGGGCGCCGCCGACTTGAGGTAGTAACTCGTCTTGAGGACGCTCGTCTCGGTGAAGGCCTTGTGCAGGTCGGCCTCGCGCGCCGCGGCCACCACCGCGGCGAGACCCTGCTGCCATGGGCGGCGCGGCAGTCCGGGCAGGGTGAGGCAGGCGCCCGCGAGCAGCAGCCAGAAGCCGCAGCTCAGGATCTCGACGGGGCCTTCCTCCGAGAAGAACCAGTCGAATCGTTCCGCGGGCAGTTCCAGCGCCAGCACGACCAGGATGGCGCACCAGGCGACGGCGAAGGCGACCGCATGGGGAAAGCGCATCAGCGAACGCGTCCCGCGCCGCGCATCGTGCGAGCGTTTCGTGGTGGTGATGGGCGACGATTCCCGATGGCTTGCGGCGACGTGGTTCATGGGGACTCCCCTGGGGTCCGGCGCTGGGCGGCACGGCGCGCCCCGAGCTGGCGGGCGCGCAAGGAGACAACATACGCAATCGCCAGGATCGGCAGGCCGTAGAGCGGCAGCATGGCATAGTCCCCGGCCGTGGGCGGAACGGACAGCAGCATGGCGCCGACCGGAATGCCGAGGGCCTGGCCGAGGTACATGCCGGACGAGTTGAGCGCGATGGTCACCGGCGCCAGCGGCGGCGAGGCGGCGATGAGCCGCGCCTGCTGCGCATTGTTGGTGGCGAAGGAACCGAAGCCCCAGATTGCCATCGCGGCGGCCGCCCAGGCGAGCGAGCCGTTGCCGAGCGGCCACAGGAGCATGCCGAGGCCGACCACCGCGAGGCTCGCATGGACCACCCGGATCGGACCGACCCGGTCCATGAAGCGGGCGGTGAAGAGCGCCCCCGCGAGGCCCATGCCGCCGAAGAGGAACAGCAGCGCGCTCACGAGTGCCGGCTCCGCATCGAGGAACGCCTTCAGGGCCGGCACGAAGAAGGTGAAGGTGGTGAACTGCGCCGCCCCCTGGATCGCGGTGACCGAGATCGCGAGCTGCAGCGAGGGCCAGCGCAGCAGCTCCGCCCACATCGATCGGCCCGACATCGAGACCTTCAGGCCGGGCGGCAGCACGCGGTACACGCCGATCGCTCCGACGAACGCGAGGATGCCCACGAGCCCGAAGCCGGCGCGCCAGCCCAGCACGGCGCCGACATAGGCGCCGATCGGCATGCCGATCACCGACGCGATGGCCCAGCCGAGCAGCGCCAGCGAGATCGCGCGGCCGCGCGTCGCGGGCGGAACGATCAGCGCGAGGGCGGCGCTCGCCTGCGGGGTGAAGAGGGCCGGGCTCACGGCCAGCAGGATGCGCAGGACGAGCAGTGATTCGTAGTTCGGCGCGAGCGCGCAGGCGGCATGGCCCACCGCGTAGACGGCGAGCGTGGCGGTGAGCAGCAGGCGGCGATCGAAGCGGGCGGTGACCGCGCCGAGGATCGGCGCGCCGATGGCGATCGCCAGCGCCATCACCGTGATCAGCTGCGCGGCGACCGGGATGGTCACCCCGAGGCCGGTGGCCAGCGGGGGCAGCATGCCGCCCGCCACCATGACGCCGGTGCCGATGACGAAGTTGCCGAACGCGATGACGGGGATGGCCCAGCGCATCGGGGTGACGATAGCACCGACGCGGTGTCGACGCGCGGGTGTCGCCGCCGGCCCGGGGCCCGGCCCGGTCAGCCGGCCGGCGGTTTCGGCGCGAGCCGGTCGGCGAGCCGGATGGCGGCGAGGAGGCTGGCGGGATCGGCGACGCCCTGGCCCGCGATGTCGTAGGCGGTGCCGTGGTCCGGGCTGGTGCGCACGAAGGGCAGGCCGAGGGTGACGTTCACGCCCTGGTCGATGCCGAGGTACTTGACCGGAATGAGGCCCTGGTCGTGGTACATCGCGATCACCGCATCGAAGCGCGCGAAGCCGCGCGCCTGCATGAACACGGTGTCCGGCGGGTGGGGTCCGGTGGCGTCGATGCCGTCGGCGCGCGCGGCCTCGACCGCCGGGGCGATGATGTCGATTTCCTCGCGCCCGAACAGGCCCGATTCGCCGGCATGCGGATTGAGGCCCGCCACCGCGAGGCGGGGCTTCGCGATGCCGGCGCGGCGCAGGCCCGCATCGGCGATCGCGATGGTCTCCAGGATGCGCTTCGTGTCGAGCGCGTCGATCGCGTCGCGCAGGGCGAGATGGACCGTGACGAGCACGACGCGCAGCTCGTCGTTCGCGAGCATCATGCGGACCTCGGCGCCGCCGGCGAGATCGGCGAGCAGCTCGGTATGCCCGGGCCAGCGGTGACCCGCGGCCTGCAGCGCGGCCTTGGAGATGGGCGCGGTGACGAGGGCGCGGGCCTCGCCGCTGCGGGCGCTCCGCGCGGCGGCGACGATGTACCGGTAGGCGGCATCGCCGGCCGCCGCATCGGGTTCGCCCAGGCGAGGAAGCGGCTGCAGGCGGGTGACCGGTTCGATGCGGGGCGGTACCGGCAGCTGCAGCCAGGTGGCCGTGGCCTGGAGCACGCCGGCATCCCCGAACACGATGCAGTCCTCGGCGAGCGCCGGCTCGGCGAGCGCCCGCACGACGATCTCGGGCCCGATGCCGCAGGGATCGCCCATGGAGATGGCGATCGGCGCATGCCGCCGCCCGGCCGCTGCGCGACCGGGCGAAGCGGACGCGGCGGACGCGGGATCGGCCATCAGGCCTCGCCCCGGTCGAAGGCGAGCACGGCCTCGAGCAGCACGTCGGTGCCCGCGGCGAGATGCTCGGGCTTCGCGTTCTCGGTCTCGTTGTGGCTGATGCCGCCTTCGCAGGGCACGAAGATCATCGCCGCCGGATGCCGGCGCGCGACATAGACCGCATCGTGTCCCGCGCCGCTCGCGATGCGTCGGTGCGAATGGCCGAGCCGCTGCGCCGCGCGCTCGACCAGGCCGACAAGCCCTGGATCGAAGCGGCAGGGAGGGAAGTACACGACTTCGTCGAGCGCGATGTCGAGGCGTTCCTCGGCGGCGATCGCGGCGCATTCCGCGCGCAGCGCGTCGACCATGCGCGAGAGCGTCTCGTCGCGGGCGTTGCGCAGGTCCACCGTGAGCGCCACGCGGCCGGGGATGACATTGCGCGAGTTCGGCGTGACATCGAGCTGGCCGACCGTCCCTCGTGCCTCGTCGGGATGCGTCTCGGCGATCCGCCGTACCGCGGCGACGACGCGCGCGGCCCCGAGCAGCGCATCGCGGCGCATCGACAGCGGGGTGGGCCCGGCGTGAGCGTCCTGGCCGGTGATGGTGACGTCGAACCAGCGCTGGCCGAGCGCGGTCTCCACCGCCCCGATCGTGATGCCCTCGTCCTCGAGGATGGGGCCCTGCTCGATGTGGGGCTCGAAGTAGGCGGCGAGCGACGGGGCGGTGTCGCGGCCGGCGAAGCCGATCGCCTCGAGCGCGGCGCCCACCGTCTGGCCGTCCCGGTCCCGCTGCGCGAGGCAGTGCTCGAGGGTGAAGGCCCCGGCATAGACGCCGGAGCCCATCATCACCGGCGTGAACCGGCTGCCCTCCTCGTTGGTCCAGATCGTCACGTTGACCGGATGCCGCGTGCGTATGCCGTGGTCCTCCAGGCTTCGCAGGACCTCGAGCCCGGCCATGACGCCGTAGGCGCCGTCGAAGCGGCCCCCATTGGGCTGCGTGTCGAGATGGCTGCCTATGCCGATGGGATCCAGGGTCTCGATGCCGGCACGGGTGGCGTGGATGTTCCCGATCGGGTCGATGCGGATGCTGCACCCGCAGTCGCGCAACCAGTCGATCGCCAGGCGGCGGGCCTCGCCGTCGAGCTCGGTGAGGGTGAGGCGGCGCACCCCGCCCGCCGGTGTCGCGCCGATGCGCGCGAGCTGCATGAGGCTGTCCCACAGCCGGGCGCCATTGCAGCGCAGGGCCTCGCGGGGAGCGGGCGCGATCGATGCGGCATTCGTCGTCATGGGGGCCTCCGGGTCGGCGTCGTGGCAATGGTCGGCGGCGCGCGGGCCGCTGGCCTATTATCGAAGCATAAGCCGCGCGCAAGGTACGGCGCACAATACGGACAAGAGAGGCAAGGCATGGCGATCGAACTGCAGAACAAGGCGCTGCTGCGCCACCAGGGCTACATCGACGGACGCTTCGTCGATGCGGATTCGGGCGCGCGCTTCGGCGTGGACGATCCGGCGACCGGCGAGCGGCTCGCCGAGGTCGCCGACATGGGCACGGCCGAGACGAAGCGCGCGATCGAGGCGGCGCACCGCGCCCTTCCGGCATGGCGGGGGAAGACGGCCAAGGAACGGGCGGCGGTCCTGCGCCGGTGGAACGACCTGATCCTCGCCAACACCGAGGACCTCGCCCGCCTGATGACGGCGGAGCAGGGCAAGCCGCTGGCGGAGTCCCGCGGCGAGGTGGCCTACGGGGCCTCGTTCATCGAATGGTTCGCCGAGGAGGGCAAGCGCGCCTATGGCGACATCATCCCGACCACGTCGAGCGACCGGCGCCTGCTGGTGATGAAGCAGCCGATCGGGGTGTGCGCGGCCATCACGCCGTGGAACTTCCCGATCGCGATGATCACCCGCAAGGTGGCGCCCGCCCTGGCGGCGGGGTGCACCGTGGTCTGCAAGCCGGCCGAGGCGACGCCGCTGTCGGCGCTGGCGCTCGCCGTGCTCGCCGAGGAGGCGGGGATTCCCGCGGGGGTGTTCAACGTCGTCATCGGCATGGACGCGCCGGGCATCGGCCTCGAGCTGTGCACCAGCGACCTCGTGCGCAAGGTCTCCTTCACGGGCTCGACCGAGGTGGGCCGCATCCTTCTGCGCCAGTCCGCCGACACGATCAAGAAGCTCTCGCTGGAACTGGGCGGCAATGCGCCCTTCCTCGTCTTCGACGACGCGGACCTCGATGCGGCGGTGGAGGGCGCGATCGCCTCGAAGTACCGCAACGCCGGCCAGACCTGCGTCTGCGCCAATCGCATCTACGTCCAGGACGGCGTGTACGACGAGTTCGCGCGCCGCCTCGCGGCCAGGGTCGAGGGCCTGAAGGTGGGCCCGGGCACCGAGGAGGGCGTCTCCATCGGTCCGCTGATCGAGCCCGCGGCCCTCGACAAGGTGCGTGCGCACGTGGCCGACGCCCTCGAGAAGGGCGCGAAGGTGGCGGTGGGCGGCAAGCCCCATGCGCGCGGCGGGCTGTTCTTCGAGCCGACGATCCTCGTGGACGTGACCCAGGAGATGCGGGTCGCCCGGGAGGAGACGTTCGGTCCGGTGGCGCCGCTCTTTCGCTTCAGGACCGAGGAGGAGGCGATACAGATGGCGAATGCCACCGAGTTCGGGCTCGCTTCCTACTTCTACGCCCGCGACGTCGGCCGGATCTTCCGGGTCGCGGAGGCGATCGAATCGGGCATGGTCTGCGTGAACAGCGGCATCCTCTCGAACGAGGTCTCGCCCTTCGGCGGTGTCAAGCAGTCGGGCCTGGGCCGCGAGGGTTCGCGCTACGGGCTGGACGAGTATCTCGAGATCAAGTACGTGTGCCTCGCGGGGCTGTAAGGATCGGCGCCGCACCGGTCCGGGCCGGGTGGGCCGGACCGGGCGCGCCCGGTTGCACGGAGAGTCGCGACCGGCTGCCGACCGTCCGGAATCGCAACACAGAACAGGTGCAGAGCCGCTGGATTACTGGATCCTGAGAATAGCAAGTAATCACTGACATAACGGGGTGAGGGGCAATGGAGACCTTCGACTACATCGTCGTGGGGGCGGGCACGGCAGGCTGCCTGCTCGCCAACCGGCTGTCGGCCGACCCGGATACGAGCGTGCTCCTGATCGAATCTGGCGGTCCGGACGACTGGCGATGGATCCACATCCCTGTCGGCTATCTCTATTGCATCGGCAACCCGCGGACCGACTGGCTCTTCAATACCGTCGAGGAGCCCGGCCTCGCGGGCCGCTCCATCCGCTATCCGCGCGGCCGCGTCTGGGGCGGATGCTCGTCGATCAACGGAATGATCTACATGCGCGGCCAGGCGGCCGACTACGACCGCTGGGCCCAGGTTGCCCCCGGCTGGTCCTGGGACGAGGTGCTGCCGTACTTCAAGCGGCACGAGGACTACTACCGCCTCGACGGCGGGGGCAGCGACCCGCTGCACGGGCATGGGGGCGAATGGCGGGTGGAGGCCATGCGGGTGCGCTGGCCGATCCTCGACGCCTTCCGTGAAGCCGCCGCCCAGGCGGGCATCCCCGCCACGGACGACTTCAACAGGGGCAACAACTTCGGTTGTGGCTACTTCGAGGTGAACCAGCGTCGTGGTGTCCGGTGGAACGCGTCGCGCGCCTTCCTGCGCCCCGTGCTGCACCGACCCAACCTCAAGGTCGCCAGCCGCAGCAACGTGGCGCGACTGGTCTTCGATCCGGAGATTCCCAACAAGGTCATCGGGGTGGAGTACCAGTCCTGCGCGCCGGACCAGGCGCTGAGCCCGGCGGGGCTGGGGCCGGTCACCGAGGCCCGGGCGCGGCGGGAGGTCGTGCTGTCCTCGGGTTCCATCGGGACGGTCCAGATCCTGGAGCGCTCCGGCATCGGGGACGGGAACAGGCTCCAGGAGCTCGGCATCCAGGTGCGGGTGCATCGACCAGGGGTCGGCGAGAACCTGCAGGACCACCTGCAGCTTCGCACGATCTACAAGGTGAAGGGCGTCCTGACCCTCAACCAGACCGCGTCGTCCCTGTGGGGCCGCGCATGGATGGGTCTGCAGTACTTCACATCCAAGCGCGGACCGATGACCATGTCGCCGAGCCAGCTCGGCGCTTTCGCCTATTCGTCGGAGGAGGTGGAGACGCCGGATCTCGAGTATCACGTCCAGCCCCTCTCGCTCGACAAATTCGGTGATCCGCTCCATCGCTTTCCCGCGTTCACTGCGTCGGTGTGCCACATTCGCCCCGAGAGCCGCGGCAGCGTGCACATCCAGTCGCCCGATGTGTGCGAAGCGCCGCGTATCGCGCCCAACTACCTTTCCACCGAGTCGGACCGCCTCGTGGCGGCGCGCGCCATCCGGCTCACCCGGCGCATCGTGGGCGCCGAGGCCATGGCGAAGTACCAGCCGGAGGAGTACCTGCCGGGCCCTGCCTTCCAGACCGACGAGGAGCTGGCCCAGGCCGCCGCCCAGATCGGCACGACGATCTTCCATCCGGTGGGCACGTGCCGAATGGGGGCCGAGGACGATCCCATGGCGGTGGTCGACAACCGGCTGCGTGTCCTCGGCGTGCAGGGCCTGCGGATCGCCGACGCGTCCGTCATGCCGACGATCACGTCCGGCAATACCAATTCGCCGACGCTCATGATTGCGGAGCGCGCGGCGGAGTGGATCCGGAAGGGCGAGGCCTAGAGGAAATCGGTCCTGTAGGGGCACCGGCGCCGGCCCCTTCGATTCAGGCAAGGTCGGGCGGCTGTTTCACGTGAAACAGACCCTAGAGCGCTCGGCCCCGATCCGCCCCGTCAGCGCGAATCGGATCGGCACCCGGCCGAGGGTGACGGGAGACGAGCCGGTACTGCCTGAGGTTACGGCACGCTCCCGATACAGTCAGGGCCCCTCTCAGGTGGATCGTCGGTCCATACGCGCCGGGTGTGCGTCCGCAGGAGGGCATAGCCCTGGCCGTCAATGAGCAGTCGCAGGAGCGCGTCGCAGCGTCGCATCCTGGTGCGGCCGGCTTTTCCCGGACCGCAGCCTGGGGCCGTCACGATCACCAGGTCCCGGCGGCCTACGCGAGACACAACCTTCAGTCGGAAACTTGAGGTGCGGGGCGGGGCGCAGTGCTGGTTGGCCGGCCCCGGCTTTCATTCCGGATCGAGCAGCGGCCGCCTCGACAGCTTGTGAGATGGTGGGGCGCCGAACGCGAGGCGCGTGACTGAATCGACGTAACCGGAGCCCGCTGAGCTTTCGACCAGGTTGCAGCCTGACGAGCAGTCTGCGACCGCGCGGTTCAGGTTGTCACCGCCATGCCACCAGACTACCGTGCTGCGGGTTACAGGGCGTGGCGGGAGCGAATCGAGGTGGCGAGGGAGGTCGTCGCCCTGCGGCGCAACGGGCCGCACGCATGTTTCACGTGAAACCAAGCGTGATCGCCAGGTGCCGGACTGTCCGTCGACCGACCTGTTTCACGTGAAACAGCCTCGTGAACCCCGCCCACGCGCCTGCGCCGAGCCCGAACCCTAGGGGACCCTTGACGTCTCGGCTACCGATCGTGCGAGGCTCGCCGTATAATCACTGGCCCGAAGGCGCGCAATCCGGTCGGATCTGGGCCGCCGCCGCAGCGCCTGTTGCCGGCCTTTCTGCGGCCGGCCCACCCAGACCCTGAATCCCGTCCGACCCGCCAGGGCATCGGGCGCCCGACCATGCAGCATCCCGATCAGTTCGATGTCCTCGTCATTGGCGGGGGCCATGCCGG
>CAZDYQ010000047.1:0-24284 GCA_964509685.1 uncultured Burkholderiaceae bacterium | reverse complement strand
TCTATCCACTGAGCTACGGAGGCGTGGCGCCGATTGTAGCAACGTGCCCGTCCGCCCGATCGCAGCGCGGAGGGGCGCAGCCTCACGGGCCTGACGGTCGCCTGCACGCATCGGCGCGCTGGGGTATGTTGTTGCCCCGTCATTGCCCACCACCCGAGAGGATTCCCCGGATGTCCGGTAATTCGCTTTTCGACCCCCTCCAGCTCGGCCCGTTCACGCTTTCGCATCGCGTGGTGATGGCCCCGCTCACGCGGATGCGCGCCACCCGACCGGGCAACATCCCGAATGAGCTCAATGCCGCCTATTACGGCCAGCGCGCGAGCAAGGGCGGCCTCATCATCGCCGAGGCCTCCCAGGTGCTGCCCTCGGGACAGGGATCGCCCGCCACCCCCGGCATTCATTCGGCGGCCCAGGTCGAAGGCTGGAAGGGCGTCGTCCGTGCCGTCCACGAGAAAGGCGGCAGGATCTTCCTGCAGCTGTGGCATGTGGGACGCATCTCGCACAGCTCCCACCAGCCGGACGGCGGGCTTCCCGTGTCGGCCTCCGCGGTCAAGCCCGCCGGCAAGGTGCTCAATGCCGATTTCCAGCCGGTTCCCTTCGAGACGCCGCGCGCGCTTCGCACCGACGAGATCCCCGGGATTGTCGAGGGCTACGCCCAGGCCGCGAGGAACGCCCGCGAGGCCGGGTTCGACGGCGTCGAGATCCATGGCGCCAACGGCTACCTGCTCGAACAGTTCCTTCAGACGCGCACGAACCAGCGCACCGACCAGTACGGCGGGTCGATCGCCAATCGCGCCCGGCTGCTCCTCGAGGTGACCGAGGCGGTCGCGAAGGCATGGCATCCCGAGCGTGTGGGCGTGCGCCTCTCGCCGTACGGCGTGGCGAACGACAGCGGCGAGGACGACCCGATGCCGCTCTACAGCCACGTCGTCAAGGCGCTCGACACGATGGGCCTAGCGTACCTGCACCTGATCGAGCCACGTGCCAGCGGCGCCGGCGCGAGGGAGGTCGACCACCAGGGCGTCCCGTCGGCGGCCGAACTGTTCCGCCCGATGTGGAGCGGCGTCCTTCTCGCCGCCGGCAACTTCCGGGCCGACTCGGCGGCGGCGGCCGTCGAGCGCGGTATAGCCGACGCGATCGCATTCGGCCGCTTCTTCATCTCGAACCCCGACCTTCCCGAGCGCATCCGCAAGGGGGTCGAGTTCACGCCGTACAACCGCGCGACATTCTATGGAGGCGGGGCCGAGGGCTACATCGACTACCCGACGATGGAAGAGGCCTGAGCCCTCCTTGCACTACACTGTCTCCACAACGATCAGGTCGAGGAGACAGTGTGGATGCGGGAAGCGCCTGAAGACCCGGTGCGCCGGGCGTCCTCGTGGACGGTGGGCGAGGTTGTCGCGGCGCAGGCGCGCCGTGTGCCCGACCGGGTAGCGGTCGACGACGGCCGCCGAGCACTCAGCTATCGCGAACTCGAGGAGCGGGTTTGTCGTCTCGCCAATTGCCTGCTGGCGCTTGGCGTCGAACGCGGCTCGCGAATCGCCATCCTTTCCGAGAACCGGACGGAATACATCGAGGCCGCCCTCGCGGCCGCCCGCACGGGCGCGATCCTCTGCGCGCTGAACTGGCGGCTCGCGCACGCCGAGCTCGCGCACTGCGTCGAGCTGGTCGAGCCGTCCGTGGTGCTGGTCTCGCCGCGATTCCTACCGGCCTATGACGCGCTCGGCCGCGCCAGCCCGGCGCGCATCGTGTTCGGCGAGGAGTACGAGCGGCGAATCGGGGCGACCGATGCCCGTCCGCCCGGTACCGTCGTCGAACCGGAAGACGGCCTGCTGATCCTTTACACGAGCGGGACGACGGGCATGCCGAAGGGCGCGCTGATCAGCCACCGCGCCGAGCTGGCGCGCATGAACCTCAGCCGGATCGACCTCGGGCTCGATGACGGCGACCAGTTCGTCGCCTGGGCGCCGATGTTCCACATGGTTTCCATCGAGCACGCGCTTCACGTGCTCGGGATGGGCGGCAAGGTGTTCGTCGTCGATGGTGCCGACATCGAGCGGATCGTTGAGCTCGTCGCCACGGAACCCCAGTGGTGGCTCGTCCTGATCCCGGGGATGATCGAGCCGCTCGTCGCGACCTTGCGGGAGCGCGGCGTTCGTCCCCGGGGCATCAAGCTGGCCGGGGCCCTGGCCGATCTCCTCCCCGCCTCCGTCGTTGCCGAGGCCTCGCGCCTGCTGCAGGCACGCTACTGGAACACGTTCGGATCCACCGAGACAGGCATGCTGCCGGCGGCCGGGACGCGCTTCGCGATCGGCGAGGAGCCCGCCGACCTCTCCAAGGCGCACAACTCGCTCTACCTCTGGCGACTGGTGGACGAGGACGACCGCGACGTGACCCCGGGAACGCCCGGGGAGATCGCCGTGCGGGGCCCCACGCTCTTCAGCGGCTACTGGCGCGCCCCCGAGGTCAACGCCCGCGAATTCCGCGGCGGCTGGTTCCACATGGGCGACATGTTCGTCGAGAATGCCGCGGGCCGCCTTGGCTTCGTCGACCGGTCGAAGTACCTCATCAAGTCGGGCGGCGAGAACATCTACCCGATCGAGATCGAGCGGGCCCTGATGGCCGACCCGAGGGTGGCGGAAGCGGTGGTCGTCCGGCGGCGCGACCCCCGCTGGGGCGAGGTGCCCGTCGCGTTCGTTGCGCTGAAGGGGGAGCCGGTCGAAGCGCAGGAGCTCCTGCGCGCATGCCGGGAGCGGCTTTCCTCCTACAAGCTGCCCCGGGAGATTCGCTTCGTCGCTTCCCAGGACGAGTTCCCGCGCAGTACGAGCGGCAAGGTCCAGCGGCAACGGATCGAGCGCTGGCTCGACGAGGACGCCCGATGAGCCCGCCGACACCCCACGACGACCGGCCCATCCTGCATCACTACGGCTTCTCGCCATTCGCCGAGAAGATCCGGCTCGCGCTCGGCATCAAGGGATTGCGCTGGCAGTCGGTGATCGCCCCGTCGGTGATGCCCAAGCCCGACCTGGTGAAGCTGACGGGCGGCTATCGCCATATCCCGGTCCTGCAGTATGGCGCCGACATCTACTGCGACACACGGACCATCCTTCGCGAGCTGGATCGTCGTCACCCGGAGCCTCCGATCGACGACGCGACCCGACGCCCGGTCGCGACGGCGATCGAGGCCTGGGCGGAACGGGACCTCTTCTGGCCCATCGCGCGTTTCGTCAGCGGAACGAACGCCGAGCGGGTGGATCCCCAGTTGCATGTGGACCGCGCGATGCTGCGCGGCAAGCCCACCCCCAGCGTCGACCGGCTGAGGACGGTCGCCCGCCGGGAACTGTCCCGCATACGCCCGCTCCTTCCCCTCGTCGAGGGCATGCTCGCCGGCGGCTCGCCCTGGCTGCTCGGCGAGACCATCGGCAAGGCCGATCTCGCCGTCTATCACGGACTGTGGTTCCTCTCCGCGATGCCCATCGACTGCTCAAGTGAACTCGACCCCTGCCCCGCCGTCCGCGCCTGGATGGCGCGGGTCGCGGCGGTGGGCCATGGCGAGAGCGAAGAGATCCCGGCGGCGCGTGCCCTGGGGATCGCCGCCGCCACGCGGCCCGCCCCGCCGGGCGACTCGGTTGCGGACGATTCGCTCCCTCCCTTGGGCAGCCAGGTCGCCATCCGGCCCGACGACTACGCCACGGCAGCGGTCGAAGGCAGGCTCGTGCGCATCACGACCGACGACGTGGCCGTCCTGCGCGTTGACCCCGAGCTGGGCGAGACGATCGTCCACTTTCCACGGATCGGCTACACCCTCAAGGAGCTGCGATGAGCCAAGGAAGACTGGCTGGACGGATCGCCTTGCTGACCGGCGCCGCATCGGGACTCGGCGCGGCCACGGCCGAGCTGATGCTGCGAGAAGGCGCGACGGTGGTCGCCACCGACATCGACGACGCCCGCGGGGCCGCGATGGCTGCGCGACTTGCGCCGTCCCATCCCGCGCGCATCGAGTTCCTGCGCCTCGACGTCACCACGGAGGCCGGATGGGAGGCCGCATTCGCCCATGTCGCGGACCGGCACGGGAGCCCCGACATCCTCGTCAACAACGCCGGTGTGGCGCCCTTGCTGGTGCCGCTGGCGGAGACGAGCCTGGAGGAGTGGCGGCGAGTCATGTCCGTCAACCTCGATGGCGTCTTCCTCGGCGTCAAGCATGCCATGCGCGCCATGAAGGGCCGCGGCGGCGCCATCGTGAACGTCTCCTCCGTCGCCGGCATCGTGGGCGCACCCCTCAACGGCGCGTACAGCCCCGCCAAGGCCGGCGTCCTGCTGCTCACCAAGTCCGCGGCCCTCGAGGGCGCATCCCTCGATCCCCCGATCCGCGTGAATGCCGTGCATCCCGGCTACATCCGGACCGACATGACCGGCTGGATTTCCGACACCCTGGGGACGGAACGCTTCGAACGGCGGATTCGCCGGACCGTTCCCCTCCGACGCATGGGCGAGCCCGTCGACATCGCCGAGGCCATCGTCTATCTCGCGAGTGACCAGGCCCGGTACATGACCGGCTCCAGCCTGGTCGTGGACGGCGGCTGGACGGCCCAGTAGGCGCCCCCACCCGCGCGCGGGCGTCGCGCGACGGGCGGTCGACCCGCGGGGTCAGTCGCTTCCGTAGTCCAGATGGGGCCGAAGGGCGCGCATCCGCGCGGCCAGGTGGCGGGCGGCGCTGTCCTGCGACCGGGCCAGATGCTTCGCCACCGCGACATGGTCGGCATCGATCTTGTGCTGGTTGAGCTTGGACTGGCCCTCGATCCGGTCGACCTCGATGTCGATGACGCGGATCATGGCGAGCATGGACTCCCGCTTGCCCGGCTCCATCTCCGCCAGCGACCAGGGCCGCTTGGGCAGCCGAGCCTCCGACACTTCGAGCAGGCGGTCGCCGTGTGGCCGGTTCTCGTTCATCGGCCTCAGGCGCCCGATGCCGGACAGGTGGACCGCCTCGTACAGCCATGTCGAGACCTGGTCGGGCGACTCGTACCAGTCGTTCGACACGTACGCATCGGCGCCGGGAACCACGAGCAGGAATCGCCGTCGGCCGTCGGCCAGCTCGACCAGGGGGTTGCGCGCCGTCAGGTGGAACTGCGCGACCACCCCTGCGTCGGAGCGCTCGATCGTGAACGGGACGTGCGAGCCGCGCGGGCCGTCCGCATCGGCGGCGATCGCGATGCCGAACCCGCGCCTCGCGGCGAACTCGAGCGCCTCCTGCTCGGTCATGCGAAACGGCGGGCGAAGGATGTGCATGCTCAGGTCCAGAACCGGGGAAGTCCGAAGGCGGCGACCACGAAGACCGATACGATGAAGATGATCAGCCATCTCCCGGTGGTATCGGTGATCGCGTGGACGAGAGGGTCGTCATGCATGTTCCCGCGCGCCGTGTCGATCCAGAGCCGTCCAAGCCAGACGATCAGCGCGACCATGGCCAGCCAGAGCAGCTTGGGGGTCGCGTAGCGAATCTCCACGTCCGGCGTGCTGACATACAGGGCCAGCACCAGCACGGCCGCCACCGATGCAGCCACGCCCATGGGCAGGAGGATCTCGATGTCGCCCACCCCGTACCCGCGCCCCGAGCCCGTCTGTTCGCCGCGTTCGCGCTCGGACACGAGCTCCCCGCAGCGCTTGATGAGCGCGAGGCTGAGGAACACGAAGATCGTGAATGCCCTGAGCCAGAACGACACCTCGATGCCGGTCGCGGCCGCGCCCAGCTCGACGCGCAAGGTGTAAAGCCCCGCAAGCGTTACCACGTCGAACATGGGAAGGCGCTTGAGCCAGAACGAGTACAGCAAGGTGCTGCCGAGATACAGCAACAGCCAGAACAGCACCTTCCCATTGATGCCGAGCGCGATCAGGCAGGCGCCCAGGAGCAGCAATCCCGCGGCGACGAAACCGTGCGAGGGTGCCAGTACGCCGGCGGCAAAGGGGCGCTCGCGCTTGCGCGGATGGCGCCTGTCGGGCTGCATGTCGAGCAGGTCGTTGACGAGGTAGCCCGCCGAAGCAGCCAGGCTCATCGCAAGGGCCGCCTCGAATGCGTGCAGCCAGGTTGCCGCATCGTCCAGCGCGAAAGCGGTCGTCATGGGCACGAACACCAGCAGGTTCTTCAGCCACTGGTGCGGCCTGACCGCCCGGATCCATGCCCGCAGGCCACCGCGGGCCTCGCGCGCGAACCGGGTATCGGCGCCCTCCAGCTCGTTGGCATGCCGGATGACGGACTCCGGGGCCCCGACCACCACCGCCTGGCGCGATCGGGCGAAGATCGGCATGTCGGAATGGTCGTTGCCCGCGTAATCGAACGGCCCGCCGTCGCTGGCCGCTTCGATCGCCTCGAGCTTCGCGCGCCCCTTCAGGTTGCGGTGGCCGTCCGAAGCGAGGACCGCATCGAAGACGCCGAGATGCCCCGCCACGGATTCCGCGATCGAGCGGTCGGCGGCCGTGGCCAGGACGATGCGACGCCCCCCCGCCTTCTCCTCGCGCAGCCATTCCAGGAACCCTTCGCGATAGGGCAGCGCGGCCGGGTCGATGGGGCCGAGCCGACTGAGGCGTTCCTTGAACGCCGCCTTGCCGCGAGCGATGGAAGCGAGGCCGAGCACGGTCCGCCACGGCTGCGCCCGCAACGCGATCGCGAAACTCTCCCACAGGGTATCGGAGCGGATCAGCGTCCCGTCGAGGTCGACGAAGAGAGGGGCCTCGTCGATCGCCCGGATCCCCTTGATCGGCTGGGCTGCACTCATGCGCGAATTATAGGAACGCCCGGCCGCCCCCGTCCGTCGGCCTTCAGGATTGTCGGGATTCGCCCAACAGTGCCTCCGGAACGGACACCGGCATCGTCAGGAGGACCTGCGCATACGCCTTGGCGAGGTTGTCCGTATGCAGCGACGCCATCCCCCCGCCGCCGAGCACGTCGTGGAGGAGGAAGTTGATCGCGCCCATGCCCGGCAGGTCGAACCGCTCGACGAGCCGCGGCGAACGGTGCGCGAAGTGCGCCGCGACCGCTTCCGGCGTCAGGCGAAGCGACAGCCAGGGCAGCCATCGCGCGTCGCGCGCAATGATGCCGATGTTCGCCTTGTTCCCCTTGTCGCCCGAGCGACCGTGCGCGATCCGCAGGAGCTCGACCGTACGCATCGGCACCCCGGCGTCCTCGACCGCCGGCTCGAAGGCGAGCGCGGGAGGCAGCGACCGAATGTCGTCCTCCTCGCTGCCAGGCCCGAACGGCACCTCGACGACCTCTCCTTCGACATCGACCGTCACGTCGATGGCGTCTTTCGGGAGCAGGAACGAGAACAGTCGAATCACCGGCGACGGGCTCGGTCGCCCGCCGAGCAGGCCGGTGGTGCCGGGCGCCATGGAGGTTCCTGCCGGTGCGAACTCGCGTGCGAACAGCCTCAGCGCGGCGGCCGAGTCGCTGCGCACCGCGATCTTGAGCACGACCTCGCGGGCATCCGCCCTGCCCTGGGCACCGAGGCTCTCCTCCGCGCCGAGGACCTCGATCCGCGTTTCCGAATAGTCGGGAAGACCCTGCGCGGCCAGCATCGAGCGCGTGCGAGCCAGGATCGTCTCGCCCGTCCGGCGCGCCTTGGCGGCCGCCTCCGCACCGATGATGGTCAGGAAAGCGGTGTTGCGATAGCCGTCCGCATAGGTGGCGCTCACCTTGACGCTGGCGCTCGGCGCCCGCCCGCGCGCTCCGGTGACCCGGACACGCTCCGGGCCGTCGGCCTCGAAGCGCACGGCAGTGAAATCGCAGCGCACGTCCGGCAGGAGGTAGCTGCGCGGATCGCCGATCTCGTAGAGCAGCTGCTCGCCGACGGTTGCCGGTGTCACGAGCCCGCCCGTGCCCGGGGCCTTGGTGATGACGAAGCTCCCGTCGGCACGGGCCTCCACGATCGGGAATCCGATGTTCTCCCAGCCGGGCACCTCGCGCCAGTCGGTGAACAGCCCACCGGTGCACTGCGCGCCGCATTCGATGAGGTGGCCGGCAAGCGAGCCCTGGGCGAGCAGGTCGTAGTCGGTCTCGCGCCAGCCGAAGGCGTGCATCATGGCGCCGAGCGTCACCGCCGAATCGACGCCACGCCCGGTGATCACCACATCGCATCCGGCATCGAGCGCGCGGGCAATGGGCACTGCGCCGAGGTAGGCGTTGATGCTCACCGGCCGCTCCGGAAACGGAGACCCGTCGAACATCTCCCGGATGCCGGACGCGGCGAACTCCTCGGCCCGGTGCACGAGGTCGTCGCCCAGCACGACGCCGATCCTGATCTCGATGCCGAGTTCCTTCGCCACGGCGGCGAGCGCTTCGCGACATGCCAGCGGATTGACCCCGCCCGCGTTCGCGACTACCCTCACACCCCGCCTGCGAATCTCCGGCAGCAACGAACGCATCGTGATGTCGACGAAGTCGTTCGCATACCCCTGCGACGCGTCCTTCGCCCGTTTCGCGGCGAGGATCGACATCGTGACTTCCGCCAGGTAGTCGAACACCAGGAAGTCGACCTCGCCGCGCTCCAGCAGCTGGGGCGCGGCCATGGCCGTGTCTCCCCAGAAGCCCGAAGCGCCGCCGATGCGCACGACTTCCCGCGATGCTTGCCCGCCACCGCGACCGGCATGGTTCCGAGTGCTCATGGGGTACCCTCCGTTTCGATGCCCATGGCGCGTTCCAGGCGCACGACGCGATCCTCGAGCGCGGCGAGGTCACCAGTGGCCGCATCGCGGGTCCACCCGTGCAGCAAGGTATCGACCATCCGTATCGCGACGGCGCCCGGCTCGAAGCGCTCCTGGCGCGCATGCATCCGCCAGGTCCAGTGCTGGATGCCGCCGAAGAGGAAGTCGCGCGCGATCGACACGTCGATCGACTCGAGGAGGTCGCCGCGACGGATGCCATCGCGCAGGATACCGGTGAGCAGGCGTGAGTAGCGTCGATTCAGCTCGTGCAGGCGCGAACCCTGGTAGTCCGCCCATCCCCACACCTGGCTGTTGATCAGGCGGCCCATGCCGACATCCTCCACCGCAATGCGCAGGTGTCGCTGGACGAAGAAGACGAGACGATCCCGCGTCCCGTCGATCTGGGCAAGGCGCGGGGCGATGTCCGCGACGAGTTCTTCGTAGAACGCCTCGAGGACGGCATCGAACAAGGCGCGCTTGCTGCGGAAGTAGGTGTAGATCGTGCCCTCGACGCAGCCGGCCCGTGCCGCGATCTCGCCCATCGAGGCGCCATCGAATCCCGCCACGGGAAAGACCTCCCGCGCCGCCGCGAGGATCTCCGCCCGCCGTTCCGGACGTCGCCGGCGCCCCGCCAGGGGCGAGCCGGCGCCCTTCTCCACGCCATCCGCACGCTGCCCGCAGTCGTCTCGACTCTCGCTCATCGCCGTCCTGAGCCGCGTTCAGTATCCATCTGCCAGAGTCGCACAAGGGGAGATGCGAGACAAGGCCGACGTGGCTCTCACCATCGACAATCGATGCTTGCCGCCCGGTCACCTATCCGGCAACATCCTTGAACATGACTCAATAGCGGAGACGAGCATGGCGGCAAGCGAGCGGCCCTCGCCCTACCGGTCCGTGTTCCGGCCCGGCCTGTTCGATGGTCGCGTCGTCATCGTCACCGGTGCCGGCTCGGGCATCGGCCGCTGCTGTACGCATGAACTCGCCTCCCTCGGCGCCAGGGTCGCACTGCTCGGGCGCAATCCGGACAAGCTCGCCGCCGTGGCCGCCGAGCTCGATGCGGGTGGCTTCCGCCACACCACCCACATCGTGGACATCCGCGACGAGGCCGCGGTCGATGCGAGCGTCGCGGCGGTACTGGAGGCGCACGGCCGGATCGACGGGCTGTTCAACAATGCCGGCGGACAGTTCCCGGCCCCGCTCGAAGCAATCTCCCTGAAGGGATGGGACGCCGTGGTCCGCACCAACCTGACCGGCGGGTTCCTGATGTCGCGCGCCGTCTATCGAGGCTGGATGAAGGACCATGGCGGCGCCATCGTCAACATGATCGCGGACATCTGGCACGGGATGCCCGGCATGGGCCACTCCGGTGCCGCGCGGGCCGGAATGCTCAACTTCACCGAGACGGCCGCCTGCGAATGGGCGGTCTCCGGCGTGCGCGTGAACGCGGTGGCGCCCGGCTGGATCGCCTCGAGCGGATTCGACACCTACGACCCGCCGATGCGGGCCCAGCTCAGGCGGCTGAAATCGGTCGTGCCGCTGCAACGCTTCGGCACCGAAGCCGAGGTTTCCGCCGCCGCGGTCTTCCTGCTGAGCGAGGCGGCCGCCTTCATCACGGGCGCCTGCATCCGGGTCGATGGCGGGGTGCCCAATGCGCGCCACACCTGGCCAACGCGCGACCGGGCCCACGAGACCGACGCGACTCGGCCGTTCGACGCCTTCCCGCTCGCACGTCCGCCCCGCATGCTGGACGAGGACTGAGGGCGAGGCATGCCCAGGATCGTGTCGCGGGTCGATACGGGCAGCGAGGAGTTCGCGAAGCGTCGCGCGGGGATGCTCGCGCTCGTGGACGAGCTGCGCGCGCTCGAGGCGCGCACGGTGGCGGCCTCGGCACGCGCCGCGCCGCTGTTCGAGAAGCGCGGCCAGCTGCTGCCGCGCGAACGCCTGGCCCGCCTCCTGGATGCGGGCGCCCCCTGGCTGGAACTCTCCACGCTGGCGGGACTGGGGATGGATCGCCGCGATCCCTCACAGAGTGTGCCGGGCGCGGGCGTCATCTGCGGCATCGGTTTTGTCGGCGGCGTGCGGTGCGTCGTGAACGTCAGCGATTCCGGCATCGCCGCTGGTGCGATCCAGTCGATGGGCCGGCAGAAGATCCTGCGCGCCCAGGACATCGCGATGCAGAACCGGCTGCCCTACGTACAGCTCATCGAATCGGCGGGCGCCAATCTGCTCGAGTACCAGGTCGAGGGATTCATCGAGGGCGGACGGATCTTCTGCAATCTCGCGAGGCTGTCCGCCGCCGGCCTTCCCGTGGTCGCGGTGGTGCACGGGTCGTCGACCGCCGGCGGGGCCTACATGCCGGGCCTGTCCGACTACGTGATCATGGTACGCAAGCGCGCCCGCGCCTTCCTGGCCGGGCCGCCGCTGCTGAAGGCCGCCACCGGGGAGATCGCCACCGACGAGGAGCTCGGCGGCGCCGAGATGCACACGCGGATCACTGGCCTGGGCGAGTACCTCGCCGAGGACGACGGCGACGCGATCCGCATTGCGCGCGAGCTGATGGGGAGGATCAGCTGGCAGCGCGCGAGCGCCTCCGCACCGCCGGCTTCCGAACCCGCCTATCCGGCCGACGAGCTGGCCGGCGTGGTTCCGCTCGACTTTCGCGAGCCGATCGACATGCGCGAGGTGATCGCGCGCATCGTGGACGACTCGGACTTCCTCGACTTCGGCGCCGAGTACGGCCCGGCGACCGTCTGCGGGCATGCCCGGCTTGCCGGCATGCCGGTGGGAATCCTGACCAACAATGGCCCGCTCGATCCCGACGGCGCGACCAAGGCAACCCATTTCATCCAGGCATGCTGCCAGGACGGCACGCCGCTGCTTTACCTGCAGAACACCACCGGCTACATCGTCGGTACCGCCTCCGAGCGAGCCGGCATGATCAAGCATGGCTCGAAGATGATCCAGGCGGTCTCCAATGCAACCGTTCCCTCGATCACCCTGCACTGCGGAGCCTCGTTCGGGGCCGGCAACTACGGGATGAACGGCCGCGCGTTCTCGCCCCGCTTCGTCTTCAGCTGGCCCAACGCCCGGACAGCCGTGATGGGTGGCGAACAGGCGGCGCTCACCATGCGGATCGTCGCGGAAGCGAAGGCCCGGCGACGGGACGAACCCGTGGACGAAGCCGAACTCACCGCGCTCGAGCGCCGCATCGTGGCGAACTTCGACCGCCAGTCCAGTGCCTTCTACACGAGCTCGCGCATGCTCGACGACGGCGTCATCGACCCGCGCGACACGCGCGCTGTGCTGGCGCTTACGCTGGCTACCTGCATCGAGGGCGACAGCAGGTCGACCCGCCCCGTCCAGTTCGGGGTTGCGAGACCCTGAAGCCGGCGCCGCACCGACAACACCCACCGGAGGAGACAAGCCATGCCGTTCACCGAGGAGCATGTGCAGCTGCAGGACTCGTTGCGCCGGTTCATAGAGGCCGAGATCAATCCCCATGTCGACGAATGGGAGAAAGCCGGCATCTTCCCGGCCCACGAACTCTTCGGGAAGATGGGCAAGCTCGGATTCCTCGGGGTGACCAAGCCCGTCGAGTACGGAGGGCTCGGCCTCGACTACTCGTTTTCCGTCGCCATGACCGAGGCGCTCGGCTCGATCCACTGCGGTGGCGTGCCGATGGCGATCGGCGTGCAGACCGACATGGCGACCCCGGCGCTGGCGCGCTTCGGCTCCGATGAAGTGAAGAAGGAATTCCTCGCCCCCTCGATCAGCGGCGAGTACGTAGCTTGCCTGGGGGTCTCGGAGGTCGGGGCGGGATCGGATGTCGCCTCGATCCGGACGACGGCGCGCAAGGACGGCGGCGACTATGTCATCAACGGCGGAAAGATGTGGACCACGAACGGCACCCAGGCGAACTGGATGTGCCTGCTCGCCAATACCTCGGAGGGCTCTCCCCACCGGAACAAGACGCTGATCTGCGTACCCATGAAGACCCGTGGGGTCGAGATCGCCCGCAAGCTGCGAAAGGCGGGCATGCATTCCTCCGATACCGCCCAGATCCACTTCGACGACGTGCGCGTACCGCAGCGCTACCGCATCGGCGAGGAAGGCATGGGATTCACCTACCAGATGATGCAGTTCCAGGAGGAACGGCTCTGGGCGGCCGCCGGCTGGACCCGGGGGAAGCGGATCCTCGACATCACGATCGACTATCTGCGCGACCGGCACGCCTTCGGCAGGCCGCTTCTGCACAACCAGTACATCCAGTTCAAGCTCGCCGAGCTCCGCACGGAGCTCGAGGCGGTCCGCGCGCTCCTCTACCGTGCCACGGAACTCTATGTCGGTGGCGAGGACGTCACCCAGCTCGCGTCGATGTGCAAGCTCAAGAACGCGCGCGTCGCCCGCGAGATCGCCGACTGGTGCGTGCAGTTCTGGGGCGGGATGGGCTACATCGAGGAAACGCACGTCAACCGGTTCTGGCGCGACTCCCGGCTCGGTTCGATCGGGGGCGGCGCCGACGAGATCATGATGGGCATCATCGCCAAGACGATGGGCATCATGCCCCGCGAGCGGTGAACGGCCCGCGCTTTCACACACTCCTCGTCGCCAATCGCGGGGAGATCGCGTGTCGCATCCTGCGCAGCGCCCACCGCCTCGGGCTTCGCACCGTGGCGGTGTACTCCGATGCTGATCGCGATGCCCTCCACGTGAGCCTCGCGACGCGGGCGGTGCGCATCGGGCCCGGGCCTTCCGCGCAGAGTTACCTCGACATCGAGGCCATCCTGGACGCGGCCCGACGCTCGGGCGCCGGGGCCATTCACCCGGGCTATGGCTTCCTGTCCGAGAATCCGGCATTCGCCGCCGCCTGCGAGGCCGCCGAAATCGTCTTCGTCGGGCCGCCGGCCGCGGCGATCGAGGCGCTCGGCAACAAGACGGCCGCCAAGCGTCTCGCCGCCCGGCTGGGGGTACCGTGTCTCGCCGGCGCGGACGAACGCGACGGCGAGGACCTCGTGCGCGCGGCGCGACGACACGGCGCTCCGCTCATGATCAAGGCGGCTGGCGGCGGCGGAGGCCGCGGGATGCGACGCGTCGACGACCTCGATCGCTTCGATACCGAGCTCGCCTCGGCGCGGGCCGAGGCACGAGCAGCCTTCGGGAATGGCGAAATGCTGGTCGAGCGCTGCATCGACGATGCGCGGCATGTCGAGATCCAGGTCATCGGCGACGAGCATGGCGCTTTCCTGCACCTGGGCGAGCGCGACTGTTCCAGCCAGCGACGGCGCCAGAAGGTGATCGAGGAGGCGCCGGCCCCCGGCGTGGACGGCGACCTGCGTGAGCGCATGGGCGAGGCCGCCATCGCGCTCGCCCGAGGGGTCGGCTACCGCAACGCCGGGACCGTCGAGTTCCTCCTCGAGCCGGACGGGACCTTCCACTTCCTCGAGATGAACACGCGCCTGCAGGTCGAGCACCCGGTGACCGAGGCCGTCACCGGCATCGACCTGGTCGAGCTGCAGCTGCGCGTCGCCCAGGGCGAGCACCTGCCGCTCTCGCAGGCCGACGTGCGCCTCGACGGCTGGGCGATCGAGGCCCGCCTGTGCGCCGAGGATCCGTGGCGGGGTTTCGCGCCGCAGCCCGGTCCGGTGGTCGGCTGGTCATTCCCGGCCGGGCACGGCATCCGGTGCGACCATGGCCTCGCGGACCGCGCCACGATCCCGCCCTTCTACGACTCGCTGGTCGCGAAGGTGGTCGCGCATGGCCCCGACCGGGAAAGCGCGCGGCTCCGTCTTCTCGATGCCCTCTCGGATACGCACGTGCACGGGCTTGTCACGAACCGCGACTACCTCGTGGCGGCACTGCGTCACGATCGCTTCGTGCATGCGCGCCTGGGGACCGACTGGCTCGAGTCGGCGGGCATCGAGGGCACGCCGCCCCTGCCCGACTCCCGCTGGCTCGCCCTCGCAGCGGCCCTGCTCGTCGAGCGCCGATCGCGGCCGCATGGCTGGCTCGCCCACTGGAGCCCCTCCGGGCCGATGGAGAGGCCGGTCGAGCTGCGCGTCGCGGATCGATCGTTCGCGCTCAGGCTCCTGCGCGCGGGCCCGGGGCAATGGCGCGCCTGGGCGGCCGGGGCACGGGAGCGTGCGCTGCTGCTCGAACTGCCCGGCGCGGGCCGTGTCTGCCTCGACGGGCTCGAGCAAGGGTTCGACGCCATCGTCGACGACTCCGGCGGGCATCTGGACGCCTTCGGGTATTCTGGCGCCTTCGCCGACGATGCCCCGAGGCCTCCCCGCCGCGAATCGGCGGGTTCGGGAGCGATGTCCGCCGGCATGCACGGACTGCTCGCCAGCGTCCAGGTCGAGGCCGGCGACATCGTCGACAGGGGAGATCCCCTGTTCAGCATCGAGGCGATGAAGATGAACCATCGCACCGACGCGCCCTTTCGCGCCAAGGTGCTGGAAGTTTGCGCGCGCCCAGGGCAGCAGGTCGCACCGGACCAGGTCGTGGTCAGGCTCGAGCCCGTCGATCCCGCGGGCGCAAGCATCACGAACCGGAACGGAGACCAGTCATGAGCGAACCCATCCTGTACGAAGCGGCCGATGGCGTGGCACGCATCACCCTGAATCGCCCGGAGGTGCTCAATGCCATCACCCCGGAGCTGATCACCGCCTTCGGCGCCGCCATCGAACGCGCCGGCGGCGACGAAGCCATCCGCGCCGTGCTGGTCACGGGTGCGGGACGGGGATTCTGCGCCGGCGCCGACCTCAACTCCTCCGGTTCGCCGAACCGCAAGATGAGCTCCGGCGAGCTGCTGCGAACGCTTTACCACCCCGCGATCCTCGGCATGCGCAACATGCCCAAGCCGATCGTCACCGCCGTCAACGGCGTGGCCGCCGGCGCCGGCATGAGCATCGCCCTGGCGGGCGACATCATCCTCGCCGCGGAGTCGGCGAGCTTCCTGCAGGCCTTCTCGAAGATCGGGCTGGTGCCCGATGCCGGCAGCACCTGGTTCCTGCCCCGCCTGGTGGGCGATGCGCGCGCCCGGGCGCTCGCGCTGCTCGCGGACCGGATCCCCGCGCAGGAAGCTTGCCGGATGGGCATGGTGTGGAAGGTCTATCCGGACGAGCAGCTCGCGACGGAAGCACAGGCCCTCGCCGCCAGGCTTGCGAAGATGCCCACCAAGGCCTACGCGCTGATCAAGGCCGCGCTCAATGCAAGCGGAGGCAACAGCCTGGCCGACCAGCTCGAGCTCGAGGCCAGCTCGCAGGACATCGCGAGCAAGACCGAGGACTTCCGCGAGGGCGTGCAGGCCTTCCTGCAGAAGCGCCAGCCGGAGTTCAAGGGGCGCTGACGGGAATGGCGGGCGCCCGCCGCGACCGGGCGCCCGTCAGTCCAGGAAGGTGCGGCGGATGTCCACGGACGAGCGCTTGCCCACATGCTGCAGGTTGTTCGACAGCCATTCGTCCGCCGCCGCCCGGCCACGCTCGAAGAGGTCGAGCAGGAACGGCAGCGACGTCCGGTACTTGCTGTCGGTGCCGAGGCCGGTGAGCATGCCGTCGGCGCGCACCATGTGTACCAGGACGTTGCGCAGCCTGGACTCGAACGGCTTCTTCAGCCACCCCTCGTCGAGCAGCTTGTGCACGAAGGCGATCGCACGCATCTCGGCGATGAGCGAGGCGTTGAACGAGATCTCGTTGATCCGGTCGAAGATGTCGCCGGGCTGGCTCGGGGTCGAATCGCGCGACAGCGGGTTCACCATGACGACCAGGAGATCCGGCGTCGAACATTCGTAGAAGAACGGGTACAGGGGCGGATCCGCCAGGTAGCCGCCATCCCAGTAGCTCTCCCCGTCGATCTCCACCGCATGAAAGACCATGGGCAGGCAGGCCGATGCCATGATCGCGTCGACGCTGATCTCGCTGCCGCGAAAGATGCGTATGCGGTTGGTCCGCACGTTGGTCGCCGACACGAACAGTCGCAGCTCCGACGAGGCACGCAGGCGCTCGAAGTCGATCTGGCTCGCCAGGAGCGACCGCAACGGATTGAGGTTCGCCGGGTTGAACTGGTAGGGCGACACCGTCCGCGCGAACAGCGCCATCCAGGGGCCGAAGAAGGGCGCCGTGCCGAAGACGCCCGACGCATTGCCGACCGCATGCCAGAAACGTGACAGGGCCGCCCGGGCGCCGTCGCGACCGTCCTCCAGCCATCCGTGCGCGAACAGCGCCGCATTGACGGCGCCGGCGCTCGCACCCGAGAGTCCCTCGAAGTCGAGCCGGCCGTCTTCGAGCAGACGGTCCAGCACGCCCCACGTGTACGCGCCATGGGAGCCGCCCCCCTGCAGGGCGAGATTGACCCTCGGTGACTCGACGGAGCTCATGCCGCGGATGCTAGCACCTTGCATTGCAGCAAGCGCAGGCGCGCAGCCGCATCCCCGTCGCCGTCCACGGCCGCCGTGAGGTCGGGCGTTCGACCCTACAATGTCCGGGATCGGTCCGGAGCCACGCCATGGAGGATTCGCGATGAACAGCTTCAATGCCCGTTCCACGTTGCGGGTTGGCCAGAAGGAATACGAGATCTACCGGCTCGATGCGCTCACCAAGGCCGGCATCGACATCTCGAGGCTGCCGTACTCCCTGCGCATCCTGCTCGAGAACCAGTTGCGCACCGAGGACGGGGTCTCCGTGACCCGCGACGACATCCTGGCGCTCGCCAACTGGCGCGGGGACGATGTTCCACAACGCGAAATCTCGTTCACGCCGGCACGCGTGCTTCTCCAGGATTTCACCGGGGTGCCTGCCGTTGTCGACCTGGCCGCCATGCGCGACGCGATGGCCGAGCTGGGCGGGGACCCCGCCAGGATCAACCCCTTGCAACCGGTCGAGCTCGTCATCGACCACTCGGTGCAGATCGATGCCTTCGCCAGTCCGGACGCCTTCCACATCAACGAGCGCCTCGACTACGAGCGCAACCGCGAACGCTACGGCTTTCTCAAGTGGGGCCAGAAGGCGTTTCGCAATTTCAAGGTCGTGCCACCGAACACCGGCATCTGCCACCAGGTGAATCTCGAGCACCTGGCCCGCGTGGTGTTCGGTACGGACGAGCCCACGACCATCGGCCCGAGCGGGCTGCCCATGGCGTATCCGGACAGCGTCGTCGGCACCGACAGCCATACCCCGATGGTCAACGGGCTGGGCGTGCTCGGCTGGGGCGTGGGCGGAATCGAGGCCGAGGCGTGCATGCTCGGCCAGCCGATCAGCATGCTGATCCCGCAGGTGATCGGCGTGCGCCTGACCGGACGCCTCGCACCGGGCGCCACCGCCACGGACCTCGTCCTTACCGTGGCGGAGATGCTGCGCAAGAAGGGCGTCGTCGGTACCTTCGTCGAGTTCTACGGCCCCGGCGTATCCAGCCTCGCCCTCGCCGACCGCGCGACCATTGGCAACATGACGCCCGAGTACGGGGCGACCGCGACGATGTTCCCCGTCGACCAGGTCACCCTCGACTACCTGCGCTTCACGGGTCGCTCCGAGGAGCGGGTGGCGCTGGTCGAGGCCTACATGAAGGAGCAGGGTCTCTTCCACGATGCGAACAGCCCGGAGCCCGAATTCAGTGCAGTCCTGGAGCTGGACCTCGGCAAGGTGGAGCCCTCCATCGCCGGGCCGCGCCGTCCGCAGGACCGGATTCCCCTGTCCGGCGCACGCGAATCCTTCACGAAGGAGCTGCCCGCCCTCCTGCCGGCGGGCGCCTCCGCGGAGGCGCGGGAGGGCAAGGTCCCGGGCCTGCAGCACGGCTCCGTCGTGATCGCCGCGATCACGAGCTGCACCAACACCTCCAACCCTTCGGTGATGGTCGCCGCGGGCCTGCTTGCGAAGAAGGCAAACGAGCGCGGGCTCACGCGCAAGCCCTGGGTCAAGACCTCCCTCGCTCCCGGCTCCAGGGTCGTCTCCGACTACTTCGCACGCGCCGGCCTGCAGGAGCATCTCGATGCCCTCGGCTTCAATGTCGTGGGCTATGGCTGCACCACCTGCATCGGCAATTCGGGACCCTTGCCGCCCGAAGTCTCCGAGGCCATTCGCGAAGGAAACCTGGTGGTGGCCTCCGTGCTGTCCGGAAACCGCAACTTCGAGGGTCGCATCCACCCGGAGGTCCGCGCCAACTACCTGATGTCCCCGCCGCTGGTGGTCGCGTTCGCGCTCGTCGGGCGCATCGATGTCGATCTTCGCAGCGAGCCGCTCGGATTCGACCGCGAGGGCAAGCCGGTGATGCTCGCCGACATCTGGCCATCGACGGAGGAGATCCAGGCCGTCATCCAGGACGCCATCGGCTCCCAGATGTATCGCGACGCCTACGGGAAAGTCTATGACGGCGACACGCGCTGGCGCGAGCTCGAGGTCAGCGGCGGCGAGCGTTACGCGTGGGACGACGCGTCCACCTACGTCCGTCGGCCCCCCTACTTCGACGGCATGTCGCGCACGGCGCCGGACCGGGTCGAGGACATCCGCGGGGCGCGTGCCATCGCGGTCCTCGGCGACAGCATCACCACCGACCACATCTCGCCGGCGGGCAGCATCGGCAAGGACACTCCCGCCGGCCGCTACCTGATGAGCCGCGGGGTCCAGCCGGCCGACTTCAACAGCTACGGCTCGCGTCGAGGCAACCACGAGGTGATGGTGCCGGGCACGTTCGCCAACGTGCGCATCCGGAACCGGCTCGCGCCGGGTACCGAAGGCGGGTTCACGACCTACCTACCGACCGGGGAAGTCATGTCGATCTTCGATGCCTCCGAGCGGTACCGGGCCGACGGCACCCCGCTCGTCGTCCTTGCCGGTTCCGAGTACGGCAGCGGTTCCAGCCGTGACTGGGCGGCCAAGGGCCCCGCCCTGCAGGGCATCCGCATGGTCATTGCACAAAGCTACGAGCGAATCCACCGCAGCAACCTGGTCGGCATGGGCGTTCTGCCCCTCCAGTTCGCCGGCGGCGCGAGCGTGGACTCGCTGGGCCTGGACGGCACCGAGACGTTCGACGTCATCGGGCTCGCCGACGCCATCGCGGAGAACTTCTCCCGTGGCCGGGATGTCAAGGTCCGCGCCACCCGGGCGGATGGCACAGTGATCGAGTTCCCGGTCCTCATCCGCATCGACACACCGCAGGAGATCCTGTACTACCGCCACGGCGGCATCCTGCAGTACGTGCTGCGCAACCTGCTCGACGGCAGCGACGCGAAGCCGAAGGACCGGGCCTTCGAGGCCAAGCCCGAGCCGGCCGTCTCGCGTTTCGATACCGAGCGTATCGACGACGCATCGGAGGACTCGTTCCCGGCAAGCGATCCGCCGGCGCTGTAGGCGCCGCGCGCCGCGAATCCGCGGTCAGGTTTCGCGGCGCGCTTCGGCCGTCACCCGGACACGCCTGAGCTTGCCGCTGACGGGGCTGCATTCGGGCGGATGGGGCTCGTACTCGATGTGCATCGGTGCGGCGCCCTGCTGCCGAAAGAGCTCGCCCAGCGCGACCCGGGCGCGACGGAATCCCGCGAGACCCGCCTCGCCCCCCGGATCGATACGCAGGCGAACGCGGTCCTTCGCGACATGAGTGAGCTGGAAGCGCACGATGCCGGCCTCCTCGAGGACGCTCTCGACCGCGAGCGGCAGGATTCGCACCGGTTCCGTGCGGGCCGATGCGGGCCGAGCCGAGCCGGCATCGTCGGCCTCCAGCACAAGGATGTCGTCGCCCCTCCCCTCGACCCGCAGCGACGGCCGCGTGCACCCGCAAGCGCACGGGGTCGCATCGATGCAGACGCTGTCGCCCAGGTCGTAGCGGAGCAGCGGCTGCACCCTGTTCGCGAGATTGGTGACCAGGACAGTCGCCGACGGCTCGCCCGGCGGCACCGGCCGGTAGCTCTCGTCCACCGGCTCGAGCACCACCCAGTCGTCATTGACGTGAAGCCGCCCGGAGCGGCAGCCGAAGGCCATGTTCATGCACTCCGAGGCGCCGTAGTCCTCGACAACCCGGCAGCCGAAAGCCTCCTCGATGTCGGCCCGCTCGCTGTGCGACAGGCCTTCGCCGCCGCACCAAAGCCCACGAGGCGAGATTCGCAGACGCCCCGCCCTGCTCTCGCTGGCCAGCAGCGACAGCATCGTCGGATACGTCGAGATGAAGTCCGGCCGCCATCCGTTGAGCTGGTCGACCAGCTCGCGCAGCGGCTGGAGTATCGAGAAGGCCCGGGTGACGGGCCCGAGCGCCGGATACAAGCGGCGCTGACGTTCCCACGAAACGATGCCCGCGAAATGGCCGTCGATCGCGGCGATGAAGGCGCACCGCGGCAGCCCCAGGCCAGGGGCGATGGGCGGGAACCCGGCTCCGTCACCGAAATCGAACCGGCTCGTCACCAGGGCCGCATAGACGGCCAATGCCTGTGCGTCCTGGACGTACACGCCCGGGACGCCCGTCGTCCCCGAGCTCGTCCACACCGTGTACTGGCCGAGGTACGGCTCGGCGATGCGGCGCGGGTCTGAGACGAAGTCCGACAGCTCGTCGAGCTTCAGCCGCGGATCGGTGACCCAGTCGTCGAAGCGCGCCATGAGCGCCTGTCGGGTCACCGGCGGATAGGCCGCGGGGTCGGCGGCGTCGCGCGCCACCCGCCCGTAGTACTCCCGGTAAAATGCCGACCTCGAGCGAGCGTGCTCGACCAGCGCCTGGAATCGCCGGCGACGAATCGTCGCCCGAAGCGTCTCGTCCGCCCGGTCGTAGACGCGCATGTCCCAGCAGAACGCGCCGCAGCGCCAGGCGTCGTCGATCGCGCGCAACCACTGCCAGGGATCGAAGGCCCCGGCGAACGCGGAACGGATGTCGGTGCCCATGGCCGCACTCTAGCCCCACCCGCCCGCGCTCGACTGATCCAGGTCAAGCGCCGCGGGCGCGGCGCCTGACGACCCGGAATCTCAGCTCGGTTCCGGAACGCTGGGCAGGCCCGCCAGCGCCATCGCGAGTTCCTCCTCGCTGTACGACTGGTCGGTCAGCTCCCCGGCGCTGTACGACATGTATGCCGCCATGTCGAAGTGCCCGTGCCCGCTCAGGTTGAACAGGATCGTTTCCGACCGTCCCTCGCGTTTGCAGCGCAGCGCTTCGTCGATGGCCGCCTTGACGGCATGGTTCGCCTCCGGCGCCGGCAGGATGCCTTCGGTTCGCGCGAACTGGATGCCGGCCTCGAAGCACTCCACCTGGTGGTAGGCGACCGCGCTGATCAGGCCCAGGTCCAGCACGTGCGAGACGAGCGGCGCCATGCCGTGATACCGCAGGCCGCCCGCATGGAACCCTGGTGGCGTGAACGTCGAGCCCAGCGTATGCATCTTGGTGAGCGGAGTGAGGTGCGCCGTGTCCCCGAAGTCGTAGGCGAATCGGCCCCGGGTGAGCGAAGGGCAGGCGGCGGGCTCCACGGCCACGACCCGCGGCTTGGGTCCGCCTCGCAAGGCCTCGCCGATGAACGGAAACGCCAGGCCGGCGAAGTTGGATCCCCCGCCCGTGCAGCCGATGATGACATCGGGCCAGGTGTCGGCCATCTTCATCTGCTCCATCGCCTCCAGGCCGACGACCGTCTGGTGCAGGAGGACGTGGTTGAGGACCGAACCGAGCGCGTACTTCGTGTCATCGCGCTTGGCCGCTACCTCGACGGCCTCGGAGATCGCGATGCCCAGGCTCCCGGGGTGATCGGGTCGCTTCGCCAGCACGGCTCGACCGTACTCCGTCTCGTTGGACGGCGATGCGATGCAGCGTGCGCCATAGGACTCCATCAGTGCGCGACGGTACGGCTTCTGGTCGTACGAGACCCGCACCTGGAACACGGTGACGTCGATGCCAAAGAGCGCGCCCGCATACGCGAGCGAGGAGCCCCACTGGCCCGCGCCGGTTTCCGTCGTCAGGCGCTTGACGCCCGCTTCGCGGTTGTAGAAGGCCTGTGCCACGGCCGTGTTGGGCTTGTGGCTGCCCGCCGGGCTCACGCCCTCGTACTTGTAGAAGATCTTCGCCGGCGTTCCCAGGGCCTTCTCGAGCCGATGGGCCCGATACAGCGGCGCCGGTCGCCACAGCCGATAGACGTCGCGCACCGGCTCCGGAATCTCGACCTCTCGTTCAGTCGTGACCTCCTGCTGGATCAGCGCCATCGGGAACAGGGGTGCCAGGTCGTCCGGGCCGACCGGCTGCTTCGTTCCCGGATGCAGCACGGGCGCCATCGGCTTGGGCAGGTCGGCCTGGATGTTGTACCAGTGCCTCGGGATCCGGCTCTCGTCGAGCAGGAACTTCGTTCGCGATTCCATCGATTCCTCCGTTTCTTGCCGGCCTCCGGCCGGCATGCGCGATTCTGCTCTACGCCGGCCCTACTTGGGAGCGCCCAGGCCCATCGAGCGGGTGATCACCTCCTTCATGATTTCGTTGGTGCCACCATAAATCCGCTGCACACGAGCATCCGCATAGGCGCGCGCGATCGGGTATTCCCACATGAAGCCGTAGCCACCGTGCAGCTGGACGCACTCGTCCATCACCTTGCACTGCAGGTCGCTGCACCAGTACTTCGCCATCGACGCGGTCGCGGTGTCCAGCTTGCCGGCAAGGAGCAGCTCCAGGCACCGATCGACGAAAACGCGCCCGATCTGCACTTCGGTCTGGAGCTCCGCCAGCTTGAAGCGCGTGTTCTGGTATGCCGCCACCGTCGTGCCGAAGACCTTTCGCTCCTTGACATACCGGATCGTCCAGTCGATCGCCGCCTGGGCGGACTCGATCGCACCGATGGCGATCTGCATGCGCTCCCAGGGAAGCTCCTGCATCAGGTACACGAAGCCCCGGTTCTCCTCGCCGAGCAGGTTCGAGACGGGGACCTTGACGTCGTTGAAGAAGAGCTCCGAGGTGTCCTGCGCCTTGAGGCCCACCTTCTTGAGCCGCTTGCCCTTTTCGAACCCCGGCATGCCCCGCTCCACGAGCAACAGGCTCGTGCCCTTCGCGCCTTCGTTGGGATTCGTCTTGGCCACCACGATCACCACGTCCGCGTGCCAGCCATTCGTGATGAACGTCTTGGAGCCGTTCACCACATAGTGGTCGCCCTGGCGAATCGCGGTGGTCTTGACCCCCTGGAGGTCGGAGCCAGCCGCCGGCTCGCTCATCGCGATCGCGCCAATCAGCTCGCCCTTTGCCATCTTGGGCAGGAAACGCCGTTTCTGGTCCTCCGATCCGTAGTTCAGGATGTAGGGCGCGACGATCTCCGAATGTAGGCTGAAGCCGAGGCCCGTCGCATTGATGCGAGCGGTCTCTTCCATCAGGATCACCGAGTAGAGCTTGTCCACCCCGGCGCCGCCGTACTCCTCCGGCATCGTCGGACACAGAAAGCCGTTCTCCCCGGCCTTCGTCCAGATCTCGCGATCCACGTAGCCCTGTTCTTCCCATCGATCGTGATGCGGAGCGACCTCGTTCTCCATGAACCGACGAACCGAGTCGCGAAACATCTGGTGCTCGTCGTTGAAGATGGTGCGTTCGATCATGCGACTGGCTCCTGGCGGGTATGGACGAAACCTTCGATGGTTGGGAGTCGGGGGGAAGAAGTCAATGGG
>CAZDYQ010000046.1:0-25042 GCA_964509685.1 uncultured Burkholderiaceae bacterium | reverse complement strand
CGGGACGACCGGTCGCGGAGCCGGGCACGCGCGGGCCGCCGGGCCCGGCATGTCAGCGGTGCCTGAACTGCGGCGGCCGCTTCTCGAGGAAGGCCGCCATGCCTTCCTTCTGGTCCTGCGTGGCGAACAGCGAATGGAAGAGCCGCCGCTCGAAGAGCACGCCCTCGCTGAGCGGCGATTCGTAGGCCCGGTTGATCGACTCCTTGATCATCATCACCGACGGCAGCGAGAAGCTCGCGATCGTCGAGGCGGCCTCGAGCGCCTCGTCGAGGAGGCGCTCGAACGGCACCACGCGGGAGACGAGCCCGGCGCGCTCGGCCTCGGCCGCGTCCATCATCCTCGCCGTGAGGCACAGGTCCATGGCCTTCGCCTTGGAAACCGCGCGGGGCAGGCGCTGCGTGCCGCCCGCGCCCGGGATCACGCCGAGCTTGATCTCGGGCTGGCCGAACTTCGCGTTCTCGGCGGCGATGACGAAGTCGCACATCATCGCGAGCTCGCAGCCTCCGCCCAGGGCGAAGCCCGCGACCGCCGCGATGACGGGCTTGCGGACCTTCCTGATCGTCTCCCAGTTGCGGCCGATGTACTCGGTGCGATAGACGTCCATGTAGTCCCACTTCGCCATCGCCGCGATATCCGCGCCGGCGGCGAACGCCTTCTCGCTGCCGGTGATCACGATCGCGCCGATGCCGTCGTCCGCATCGAAGGCGAGCAGCGCCTGGCCGAGCTCGTCCATCAGCGCATCGTTCAGCGCATTGAGCTGCTTCGGACGATTGAGCGTGACCA
The DNA here is from genome assembly GCA_964509685.1 of uncultured Burkholderiaceae bacterium. Taxonomy (GTDB): domain Bacteria; phylum Pseudomonadota; class Gammaproteobacteria; order Burkholderiales; family Burkholderiaceae_E; genus JAMLIN01. The sequence continues at coordinate 24,259 of CAZDYQ010000046.1, read as the reverse complement.
GGCCGACGCGGTCACGGGTTTCGACGATGATGTTCTGGTAGTCCGCCATGGGGTCTCTCCTGTCGTTTTGCAGCGATGGTACCGGGCCGCGGGACGCGCCAGAAGCCCGCGGCCGCCAGGCCGGCCATGCTACGCTGGCCGCGCCGGAGCCGTCGGCGCGCGCACGGGCGCCGGCGGGCGCGGACGGCTACCCCGCATCATCGAGAGGAGACCTGCCCTTGTCCCACGATACGGCCGGCGACGACACGCGAACCCCCGCCGCCCAGGCGCTTGCCGAGGCTGCCGCGCGGCAGCTTCGGTCGGAGGACCGGGCGACGCGGGCGGCCGGCATCGAGCTGCTGGAGATCGGCCCGGGCCATGCCTCCATGTCGATGGAGGTCGCCGAGCACATGACCAACGGCCACGGCATGTGCCACGGCGGCTACATCTTCCTGCTTGCCGACTCCGCGTTCGCCTATGCCTGCAACTCGCACAACCAGCGCACGGTCGCGGCGGGCGCCGAGATCCACTTCGTCGCGCCGGCGGCGCTCGGCGAGCGACTCGTGGCGAGGGCGGTCGAGCGCCATCGCGGCGCGCGCTCCGGCCTCTACGATGTTTCGGTCACCACGGCCGACGGGCGACGCATCGCCCTCTTCCGCGGCCGCAGCGCGACGATCCGAGGACAGCTGGTCCCGGCCGGGGCCGCGCGCGACGCGGAACCCGGCTCCAGGCCTGGCCCCGACGCTTCCTGAGCGCACATCCCCAGACCCCCGGTCGCGGGCCCCCTGCGGCGCGACCGGACAACCGGTTACGATCGAACCTTCCATGGGCCTGGCGCGCCGCTTCATCGACCGGCGCCCGCACAACAACTGAAGGCGACAGCATGTTCAAGGCGATCTACCTGGAGAAATCCGATTCCGCCGGCTTCTCGGCCGGCATCCGCGAGCTCGACGAATCCGATCTCGTCGCGAACACCGGCGATGCCGACGTCGATCTCGATGTCGAGTACTCCACGATCAACTTCAAGGACGGGCTCGCCATCACCAACCGCAGTCCGGTGGTGCGCAAGTGGCCGATGGTTCCCGGCATCGACGGCGCCGGCGTCGTCACCGCGAGCCGCCATCCCGGCTTCGCGCCGGGCGACCGGGTCGTACTGAACGGCTGGGGTGTCGGCGAAACGCACTGGGGTTGCCTCGCCGGCAAGGCGCGGCTCAAGGGAGACTGGCTGGTGAAGCTGCCCGAGTCCATCGACACACGCACGGCCGCCGCGATCGGCACCGCCGGCTACACCGCCATGCTCTGCGTGATCATGCTCGAGCGCCACGGCCTGAAGGCGGGTGACGGCGAGGTGCTGGTCACCGGCGCGGCGGGCGGCGTCGGCAGCGTCGCCATCGCGCTGCTTGCCGCGAACGGTCACAAGGTCGTCGCATCCACGGGCAGGCTCGCCGAGACCGATTACCTGAAGTCGCTGGGCGCGAGCGAGGTCATCGACCGCAACACGCTGTCCGAGCCCGGCAAGCCCCTGCAGAAGGAACGCTGGGCCGGCGTGGTCGATACCGTCGGCTCGCACACGCTCGCCAACGCATGCGCGCAGGCCCGCTACCGCGGCGTCGTGGCCGCGTGCGGGCTCGCGCAGGGCATGGATTTCCCGGCAACCGTGGCGCCCTTCATCCTGCGGGGCGTGAAGCTCATCGGCGTCGATTCGGTGATGTGCCCCATGGAGGACCGGCTCGTCGCGTGGAAGCGGCTCGCGAGCGAGCTCGATCCCGGCAAGCTCGCATCGATGACGAACGAGACCGATCTCGCCGGCGCGCTCGAGGCGGCGCCGAAGATCCTCGCCGGGGGGATCCGCGGTCGGCTCGTCGTCGACGTGCGCCGTTGACGGGCGACGCGTCGGCGAGCCCGGCATCGGGCCCGGTCATCGGCCTGCTGCTGGCCGCCGGCTTCGGCCGGCGCTTCGACCCCGACGGCCGGCGCGACAAGCTGCTGGCCGAGGCCGGGGGCGCCCGGGTCGCCACCCGGGCGGCCCGCAGCCTCGCCGGGGCCTGCGACCGCGTGATCGCCGTCGTTCGGCCCGGCGCGTCGGCGCTGCGCGATGCGCTCGTGGCGGGCGGCGTGTCGGGCATCGTCGAGTGTCCCGATGCGCACCTCGGCATGGGGCACTCCCTGGCGCGCGGGGCGGAAGCCGCCGCGGCGCTGCGCCCGCGCCGGCTCGTGGTGGCGCTCGCCGACATGCCCTGGATCGAGCCGGCCACCATCCGCGCGCTCGTCGCGCAGGCCGATGCGCGGGAAGGGCGCGAAGTCTCGGCCAGCGGCGACGCGGGTGGCCGCGCGAGATGGATCGTCGTACCCGCTTACCGCGGCCAGCGCGGGCATCCCGTTGTCTTCGGCGCCGCGCACCTGGCGGCGCTCGGGCGCTGCACGGGCGATCGCGGCGCCGCGGCACTGCTCTCGGAGTATCCTGTCGCGCGCATCGCGGTCGAGGATGCCGGCGTGATACGCGATGTCGACGAGCCTGCCGATCTCTTTCGCGAATCCGATGAAGACTGATTCCCCCATCGCACGTCCCCACATCCAGTACGTCCTGAGGCCCGCCGACCCCGGGGGCCATCTCTTCGAGGTCGTGCTGGACGCCTCGGCCCTGCCGGACGCATCGCTCACCGTGTCGCTGCCGGCCTGGATTCCCGGCAGCTACATGATCCGCGATTTCGCGCGCAACATCGTGGAGATCCGCGCGGACGACGGCAAGCGGCGCATCGAGCTCGTCAAGCTCGACAAGCATCGCTGGCAGGCGCGCCCGCGCGCGGGAAGGCTGCGCCTTCGCTATCGCGTCTATGCCTGGGACCTGTCCGTTCGTGGCGCGCACTTCGACGAGTCGCATGCCTTCTTCAACGGCACGAGCGTGTTCCTGCGCATCGACGGCTTCGAGTCCGTGCCGTCCCGGGTGCGGCTCGAGCCGCCGCCGCATGCCGACGACTGGCGGGTGGCGACGACCCTGCCACGCGCCGGCGCGCGCGCCTGGGGCTTCGGCGACTACCAGGCGCGCGACTACGACGAGCTGATCGACCATCCCGTCGAGATGGGCAGGTTCGAGACCGCCGCGTTCGAGGCCGGCGGCGCGCGCCACGAGATCGCCGTCACCGGACGGCACGACGGCGACCTCGGCCGCTTCGCGCGCGACCTGCAGCGCATCTGCAGCGCCCAGGCGCGCCTGTTCGAGCCCCGTACCGGACGGGCGCCGGTTGACCGCTACCTGTTCCTGCTCACCCTGGTCGGCGACGGCTACGGCGGACTGGAGCATCGCGCCAGCACCGCGCTCATCGCCAGCCGCAACGACATGCCGCGCCACGGCCTGGAGGCGCCCGACGAGGGCTACCGGCGGCTGCTGGGCCTCGCGAGCCACGAGTACTTCCACACCTGGAACGTCAAGCGCATCAAGCCGGCCGCCTTCGTGCCCTACCGGCTCGATGCCGAGTCGTACACGCGCCTGCTCTGGGTCTTCGAGGGCTTCACTTCCTACTACGACGACCTGATGCTGCGCCGTGCCGGCACGATCGACCGGGCCGCCTACCTCGGGATGGTGGCCGAAAACCTGTCGCGCGTGCTCGCCGGGCCGGGTCGCAAGCTGCAGAGCGTCGCGGAGTCCAGCTTCGACGCGTGGACGAAGTTCTACAAGCAGGACGAGAACGCCGCCAACGCGATCGTCAGCTACTACACGAAGGGCGGCCTCGTCGCGCTGGCGCTGGATCTCGCGATCCGCGAGCGAAGCGCCGGGCGGCGTTCGCTCGACGACGTGATGCGCCTGATGTGGCGACGCCATGGGCGCGACTTCGATGTCGCCGCCACCGGCGTCGAGGAAGGCGAGATGCCGGCGCTCGTATATGCGGCGACCGGGCTGGACCTGCGCCGGGAGATCGGGCGCTGGGCCGAAGGCACGGACGACCTGCCGCTCGCCGAACTGCTCGCCGGACACGGCCTGCGGCTGACGATGTCGCCCGCCAGCGAGGCACCGGCCTGGCTCGGCTTGCGGGCGGTCGATCGCGACGGCGGCGTGCGCATCGCGAGCGTCACGAACGGCGGGCCCGGCCACGCCTGCGGCCTCTCGGCGGGCGACCTCCTGGTCGCGGTGGATGGCCTGCGGGTGGGCCATGCAGCGGCGCTCGATGCGCTGCTCGCGCGCAAGCGCCCGGGCGCCCGTCTGCGCATCCATGCCTTCCGTGGCGACGAGCTGCGCGAGTTCACGGTCGTGGCGGGCAAGCCTCCCCTCACCAAGGCGCGCATCGAGCCGGACCCGAAGGCGAGGACGCAGGCGCGCCGCTTGCTCGCGGGCTGGCTCGGGCGCGACGAGAAGCGCCGCCCGGAAGTTTGACAGGATCGCTTGCATGAACGTCGCGTCGCTCGCCGCCGGGCGCCTCCTCGGCCTGGTCGCCGGCCTGCTCGGCGCGGCCGCTGCTGCCGCCCAGGCCGAGGAGTCCGCGCCCCTCGAGCCCCAGACAGTCGAGGAATGCCTGCTGGAGAAGGTTCGCGCCGCCCCGGCCGACGTGACGGCCGGGCAGCTGCGGGCGCAGTGCCTCGCGCCGGAGGAGCCGACCGCGCCGCCGGTCACCCCGGTGGTGGAGTCGCCGATCCTCGACCGGCGCGCGCGGGAATCGGTGCTCTGGACCGACCGCCTCGCGCTGATGCCGCACCGCCCGAACTACCTCCTGCCCGCCACCTGGGGCAGCGGATTCCGCCAGGGCGATCCCGACCTGCAGCAGCACGAGGTTCTCTTCCAGTACAGCTTCAAGCTGCCCATCACCGTGCCGACGGACACCGGGATCCCGTCCTTCTTCTTCGCCTACACGGGCCAGGCATGGTGGCAGGCCTACAACTCCGAGCAGTCACGCCCGTTCCGGGAATACAACCACATCCCCGAGGTCTACTTCGAGCTCCAGCCCACGTACGAGCTGCCGCTCGGCTGGACGCTGCGCACTGCCCAGTTCGGCTTCGAGCACCACTCGAACGGCCAGTCAGGCGAGGATTCGCGCAGCTGGAACAAGCTCTTCACCCAGCTCGAGGCGGACCACGGCGCGCACTGGTGGACGCGCCTGCGCATCTGGCACCGCATCCGGGAGGATCCCAAGGCCACGCCCGATGATCCGCGCGGCGACGACAATCCCGACATCACGCGCTACTACGGCCACTTCGAGTGGCGCTTCGGCTATCGGGGCGACAACTGGCAATGGGGGCTGATGGCCCGGCGCAACCCGCGCAGCGACGGCCGGGGCGCCTGGGCCGTGGACCTGAGCCGGCCCACCGGCTTCAATCCGAAGGTGCGCTGGTACCTCAGCTGGTTCGACGGCTACGGCGAGAGCCTGATCGACTACAACCGCCGGGTACAGCGCGTCGGCCTCGGCATCATGATCAACGACTGGTTCTGAACCGGCAGGCCCGGGCCGAGCGTGTCCGGGCGGCGCTCGCCCGCTCAGGCGAACAGCCGGGCCAGCTCCGCCCCGGGATCGGGCGCCCGCATGAACGCCTCTCCCACCAGGAACGCGTTGACACCGGCGTCGCGCATGCGCGCCACGTCCGACGGCTCGAGGATGCCGCTTTCGGTGACGACCAGCCGATCGGGCGGGATCTCGCCGAGCAGGTCGAGCGTGGTCGCCAGCGAGACCTCGAAACTGCGCAGGTTGCGGTTGTTGATGCCGATGAGCGGCGTCGCGAGCCGCAGCGCCCGGTCGAGCTCCTCGCCGTCGTGGACCTCGGCGAGCACGTCCATGCCCACCTCGGCCGCGCAGGCCTCGAGCTCGGCCATCTGGCCGTCATCGAGGGCCGCGACGATCAGCAGGATGCAGTCCGCGCCCCATGTCCTCGCCTCGTACACCTGGTAGGGATCGACGACGAAGTCCTTGCGCAGGACCGGGAGCGTGCACGCCGCCCGTGCCACGCGCAGGTGCTCGGCATCGCCCTGGAAGAACTGGGCATCGGTGAGGACGGAGAGGCAGGCCGCGCCGCCCGACTCGTAGCTCGCGGCGATCGCGGCCGGATCGAAATCGGCCCGGATGACGCCCTTGCTCGGGCTCGCCTTCTTGATCTCCGCGATGACCGCGCTGCGCCCTTCGTCGACCCTGGTGCGCAGCGCGCTGGCGAATCCCCGCGGCGCGATCGCTCCCCCGCGCGCGCCGGACGCCTCCGCCTCCTGGCGAACGTGCGCGAGCGGCAGGCGAGCCTGGGCGGCATCCACCTCGTCGCGCTTGACGGCCAGTATGCGTTGCAGGATGTCGGACATCTCGTCTCCTCAGCCGGCCAGGCTGCTGGTGAAGCGGATCCACTGGTCGAGCTTCGCGCGCGCCGCGCCCGAGGCGATGGTCTCGCGCGCGAGCGCGATGCCCTCGCCGATCGAGGCGACCTTGTCGGCCGCATAGAGCGCGGCACCGGCATTGAACGCGACGATCTCGAAGGGCGTGCCGGGCGTGCCGGACAGGGCCTCGAGCAGCATGGCCCGCGACTCCTCGGGGCTGTTCACCCGGATGCTGCGGTTGCTGATCATCGACAGCCCGAAGTCCTCGGGATGGATCTCGTATTCGATGATCTCGCCGTCACGCAGCTCCCCGACGAGCGTGGCGGCGCCGAGCGAGATCTCGTCCATCCCGTCCTTCCCGTACACCACCAGGGCATGACGGGCGCCGAGCCGCTGCATCACGCGCACCTGGATGCCGACGAGGTCGGGATGGAAGACGCCCATCAGGATGTTGGGCGCCCCGGCGGGGTTGGTGAGCGGCCCGAGGATATTGAAGATGGTGCGCACGCCCATCTCGCGCCGGACGGCGGCGACGTTCTTCATCGCGGGATGGTGGTTCGGGGCGAACATGAAGCCGACCCCCGTCGCCCGCAGGCTCTCGGCCACCTGCTCGGGCTCGAGCATGATGTTGCCGCCCAGCGCCTCGAGCACGTCGGCCGCGCCGGACTTCGAGGACACGCCCCGGTTGCCGTGCTTGGCCACGGTGGCGCCGGCGGCGGCCGCGACGAAGGTGGCGGCGGTCGAGATGTTGAAGGTATGGGCGCCATCGCCGCCGGTGCCGACGATGTCCACGAAGTGGGGCCCTCCGTCGAACTCGACTCGCCGTGCGAACTCCCGCATGACGGAGGCCGCGGCGGTGATCTCGCCGATGGTTTCCTTCTTGATGCGCAGGCCGGCGAGGATCGCCGCGGTCATGACGGGCGAGACCTCCCCGGACATGATCCGGCGCATCAGCGAGAGCATCTCGTCATGGAAGATCTCGCGGTGCTCGATGCACCGCACGAGCGCCTCCTGGGGCGTGATCTGGATCGGGGCCTTGGGGACGGCGGGGGAAGTGGCCGGCGTTCTGGTCGACATTGCTCGTGTTCGTGTCTGTCTGGTGGATCGGGTCTGCCGGGGGCGCTCAGGCGGGCTGAGCGGCGCCCTGCATGGTTCGCTCGAGGAACCTGCGCAGCATGGCGTGCCCATGCTCCGACGCGATGGACTCGGGATGGAACTGCACGCCCTCGACGTCGAGCTCGCGATGCCGTACGCCCATGATCTCGCCGTCGTCGGTCCAGGCGGTGAGCTCCAGGCAATCCGGAAGGTTCTGGCGGTCGATGGCGAGCGAGTGGTAGCGGACCACCTCGAATGCCGGCGGCAGGCCCTCGAAAAGACCGATGCCCGCATGGCGAACCGTGTCGGTCTTGCCGTGCATCACACGGGCGGCACGTACCACCCGCCCGCCGAAGGCCTGCCCGATCGCCTGGTGGCCAAGGCAGACGCCCAGGACCGGGCAGCGCCCGGCGAAGCGGTGGATGGCCTCGAGCGACACGCCGGCCTGGTCGGGCGTGCAGGGCCCGGGCGAAACGACGACGCCCGCCGGCTCGATCGCGAGCAGCTCGTCCACGCTCGCCGCGTCGTTGCGCACCGTCACCACCTCGGCCCCCAGCTCGCCCAGGTACTGCACCAGGTTGTAGGTGAACGAGTCGTAGTTGTCGATCATCAGGATTGGCATGGCGGCAGGTCCGTCGGTTGTCGTGCGAAAGCGGTCGCGAGCGCCGCCGGCCTCGCGTGCGGACGAGGCGGGGACATCGGGTGGGGACCGGGGTACTTCGAAGGCATCGGGCAATCTCCTGGGAACTGGAGCCGCCGTGCCGGGAGCTTGCTTCAGGTCGCCTCGCCTGCCCGATACGGCGGCAAGGCGCGGACGAACCGCGACGACGTGCCGCTTCCTAGCGGAAGCGCCACCACTGGGCGAATTCGATCGAAGCGGCCGTGACCATGACCGGCAGTTTACCACCAGCGCCGGGTTTCGCCAGACCCGGCGCGCCGCCGGCGGGCGCGCCGGGCCGCCGTGCCCGCGGGCAGTCCGCCCGCGCCGGCACCCCGGACCGGGCACGCGAGGCGCTCAGGCGCCCGCCTTCACGCCCAGCTTGCGCACGAAGAACTCCGCCGGGCACCAGCGCGTGAATCCGCTCTGCAGCAGGTTGAGCCCGACGAAGGCCGCGAGCAGCAGCCACCACTGGCTGAGGAAGAACGGGCTGCCCGGCGCCCCGAGGGCGAGCGAGAGCAGCACGAGGATGCCGGCAATGATGCGCGTGACTTGCCAGGAAGTCATGGTTTGGCTCCTTCAAAGGGTCAGTGGAACATCGGGTGGAAGAGGGCCGGAACCGGCCGTGGACGGACCGGCGTCGTGGCCGCCGGCCAGGATCGCTGCGAGGCGATTGCGATACGCCACGTAGTAGAGGACGGGGATCACCACGAGCGTAAGCAGCGTCGACACCAGGATGCCGAACACCAGCGAGACGGCGAGCCCGTTGAAGATCGGGTCGTCGAGGATGAAGAACGCGCCGAGCATGGCCGCGACGCCCGTGAGCGCGATCGGCTGGGCGCGGGTCACCGCGGAGCGGACGATCGCCTCCTCGAAGGGCATCCCGGCGCGCACCAGCAGGTTGGCGAAATCGACGAGCAGGATCGAGTTGCGCACGATGATCCCCGCGAGCGCGATCATGCCGATCATGCTCGTGGCGGTGAACTGCGCTCCCAGCAGCGCGTGGCCGGGCAGCACCCCGATGAGCGTGAGCGGGATCGGCGCCATGATGACCAGCGGGACGAGGTAGGAACCGAACTGGGCGACGCCGAGCAGGTAGATCAGCACCAGGCCGACGGCATAGGCAAGCCCCATGTCGCGGAACGTCTCGTAGGTGATCTGCCACTCCCCGTCCCACTTGATCGAGTAGTCGCGCCAGGGATCGTCGGGCTGCCGGATGAAGAGCTCCCGGAGCGGGCCGCCGCCGGGCGCCTCGATTCGCGCGATCGCCTCGCGCATCCGGAACATGCCGTAGAGCGGGCTGTCCACGTCGCCGGCCATGTCGGCCGTCACGTAGGCGACGGGGAGGAGGTCCTTGTGATGGATCGGCTGCTCCCGCAGGCTGTCGATCGCCGTGACCAGCTCGCGGACGGGCACCACCGCGCCGTTCGCACCCCGCACGCCGAGCTGCAGGAGTGCCTCGATGTCGCCATGCCGCTCGGGCGGCAACTGCAGCACGGCCGCCGCGGGACGGCGCGACTGGTCGTGGAGGTAGGCCGTCGCCTCGCCGGCGAGACCGGCGCGCAGGGTGGCGACGATGTCCTGCTGGGAGATGCCGAGCATGGCGGCCTTGCGGCGATCGACGGCGAACACCGTCCGCGGCGCCACGGCGACGCGGGTGTCGTCCACGTCCACCACGCCGGGCGTACCTTCGAACGCCTCGCGCACGGCCGCGGTCACCCGGTCCCTGCCGGCGGCATCGGGCCCGTAGACCTCGGCCACGATCGGGGAGAGTACCGGCGGACCCGGGGGAACCTCCACCACCTTGACATTGGCGCCCATGCGCCGACCGATCTCCTGCAGCGCGGGACGCAGCCGGGTGGCGATGGCATGGCTCTGCTCGTCGCGAGCACGCCTGTCCACGAGACTGACCTGCAGGTCGCCCACTTCGCCGCCTTCGCGCAGGTCGTACTGGCGCACCAGGCCGTTGAAGTTCATCGGCGATGCGGTGCCGGCGTACGCCTGGTAGCTCGTGACCTCGGGCTGGGCCAGCAGGTGCGCGCCAAGCGCCTGCAGTACCGCCGCGGTGCGCTCCACCGGGGTGCCCTCGGGCATGTCGACGACGACCTGGAACTCCGACTTGTTGTCGAAGGGCAGCATCTTGAGCACGACAAGGCCAGCGAGCGGCAGGGCCATCGAGGCCGTGATGAGCAGGACCACGGCCAGCCCGAGCAGGCGCCGGTTGCGGGCCCCGCGGCGCGCATCGAGCAGGGGCCTGAAGGCCCGCTCGAGCAGGGGCCGCACCAGCCGGGTGAACGCGCCGGGCGATGCCCCCGACGGCCCCTCGTCCTGCGCGGGCGGCGGCGCGGCCCGCATCCACCGGTTCGCCAGCCAGGGCGTGACGACGAAGGCGATCACCAGCGACAGGAACATGCCCATGCTGGCGTTGATCGGGATCGGGCTCATGTAGGGCCCCATCAGGCCCGTGACGAAGGCCATCGGCAGGAGCGCCGCGATCACCGTGAACGTCGCCAGGATGGTCGGGCCACCGACTTCGTCCACCGCGGCCGGAATGATGGCGGGCAGCGACCTGCCCGGATGCAGGCCCTGGTGCCGATGGATGTTCTCCACGACCACGATCGCGTCGTCGACGAGGATGCCGATCGAGAAGATGAGGGCGAAGAGGGAGACCCGATTGAGGGTGAACCCCCAGGCCCACGAGGCGAACAGGGTCGCGGCAAGCGTCAGGACGACGGCGCTGCCGACGATCGCCGCCTCGCGGCGCCCCAGCGCGACGAAGACCAGGGCGACGACCGACACCGTGGCAAAGAGCAGCTTCTGGATGAGCTGGCGCGCCTTCTCCTGGGCGGTGGCCCCGTAGTTGCGCGTCTCCGCGACCTGCACGTCGGCCGGGACCACGGTGTTGCGCAGGTCCTGCACCCGCTCGAGGACCGCCCGCGCCACGTCGATCGCGTTCTTCCCCGGCTTCTTCGTGATCGCGAGGGTCACCGCCGGATGCTCCTTCATCCCCTGCCCCTCGTCGTCGTCGACGCCATGCCAGACGTAGCGGCTCGCCGCCGGCGCGCCTTCCCTGACTTCGGCGACGTCGCCGACGAACACGGGCCTGCCCTCGTGGACGCGTACGAGCAGGCCCGCGACCTCCTCGGCATCGCGCAGGAAGCCGCCCGCCTCGATCGCGATCGACCGGTTCCCGGCAAGGAGATCGCCTGCCGGCAGGCCGGCATTGGCCGAGACGAGGGCTCGGCGCAGGTCCGCCACGGTGACGCCCAGCGCGGCCATGCGGGCGGGCTCGATCTCCACCATGACCGCCCGGCCGGGCCCGCCGATCACCGTCACGTCGCGGGTGCCGGGAACCCGCTTGAGGTCCGCCTGGATGCTGTGGGCGATGCGCTCGAGGTCGTACGGTCCCCGCGAGCCGTCCTCGGTGAACAGCGTGAGGGTCACGATGGGAACGTCGTCGATCCCCTTCGGCCGGACGAGCGGCGGCAGGACGCCGAGCCCGGCGGGCAGCCAGTCCGCATGCGAGGCGAGCGTGTCGTGCACGCGGACCACCGCCTCCGTGCGCGACACGCCGACCTCGAACTGGACGGTGACGAGGGCAAGCCCGGGGCGCGACACCGACATCACGTGCTCCACGTCCGGGATCCGGCCCAGGACCTGCTCGGCCGGACCGGCCACCATGGATTCGACATCGCGCGCCGAGGCGCCTGGGAACGGGATGAAGACGTTCACCATGGTGACGTCGATCTGCGGCTCCTCCTCGCGCGGCGTCACCATCAGCGCGAATGCACCGAGCAGGAGCAGCGCGATTGCAAGCAGCGGCGTGATCCGCGCCTGCTGGAATGCCGCGGCGATGCGGCCGGATATGCCGAGCCGCCCGGTATCACCGTTCGCGCGCGCCTGCATCATGGCCCCGGACGCCTTAGCCGCCCGGCCGCGACCGGGTCGACGAACACCCGCTCGCCGGCGGACACGCCCGCGAGCACCTCGACCCGGCCGTCGGCGGCCCGGCCGAGCCTGACCTGGCGCAGCACGGGCCGGCCCTCGTCGTCGAGGACATACACGCCGGTCAGCTCGGCGCGCCGAACGATCGCGCCCGCGGGAACGAGCACGGGCGCGGCGAGCATCGCCGCCTCACGCTCGCCGGACAGCACGATGCGAAGGCGGGCGAACGCGCCCGGGGCCACCGGCGCGTCGATCGCCGGCAGCGGGATCCGCAGCCGCACCGTGTGGGTTGCCGCATCCACGACCGGCTGCGGCTGCACATCGGCGGCCGTCACCCCGATCGGGCCGGAGGGAACGCCCGGCAGCTCGAGCCGCAGGGCGAGCGCCTCGTGGAGCCGGGCTGCCACCGCCTGCGGCACGGACACCGCGACACGAAGCGCCGTCGGATCATAGACCTCCAGCAGCGGGACGCCCGGCATGGCCATGTCGCCCTCGGACACGGGCACATCGGACACCACGCCGGCGAAGGGCGCCCGCAGGTCATGGAGACCGCTCTGCACCTGCGCCGCCTTCGTCTCCGCCTCCAGGGCGTCCACCGTGGCGCGCGCCGCCGCAAGCGTCGCCTCGGCCCGTTCGAGCGCGGCCGCGCTGATGAAGCGTTCGCGATACAGCCGGCGCTGGCGCTCGACGTCGCGCGACACCGCCGCGAGGTCCGCGCGCGCGGAGGCGAGCCGCGCGGCGTTGGCGGCCGCCTGGCGATCCGCCACCCGGGCGTCGATGCGAACCAGGAGGGCGCCCTCCCCGACGCGGTCGCCCTCGGCCACTTCGAGGCCGACGATCTCCCCTGGGACCTGTGCCGCCACGGCGGCGGCCCGCACCGCCTCGACCACGCCGTCGAACTCCAGCGTCCGCCCGCCGGTGGCGGCCACGGCCTCCACGGTCGAGGCGGCATCGCCCGGCGGGGTCGCCGTGTTCGCGGCGGCCCCGGTGGCCACGAGGCCGGCGAGGGAGAGGATCGAAAGCAGGCGAGACAGTCGCATGTCGGGTCGTTCGGTTCACCCCGCGACGACGGGGCTGTACAAGCTGGCGATTCGTTGTTAGTATTTGCGCACGTAGCTAAATAGTCAAGTACGCAACAACGGAAACGAGCGGAGCGACATGACCGAAATCGAGGCATCATGTGAACTCGACGAGCTCTCTCTGCCCACGAATGGAAGGCCTTTCGGACGAAGCACTCGCCCAGGTGGCGGCGTATTTCCAGACGCTGTCGGAGCCGACGCGCCTGCAGATCCTGAATCTCCTGCGCAAGCAGGAGCGCAGCGTCGGCGAGCTTGCCCGGCTCTGCGGCTATTCCTCCGCGAACATCTCGCGACACCTCGCGCTGCTCACCCGGCGCGGTCTCGTCAAGCGCGAGACGCGTGGCAACAGCGCGTACTACAGCATCGACGATCCGGCGGTGTACGCGCTCTGCGACATCGTCTGCGACAGCATCGCCCGGCAGTTCGAACGCGCGCTGGAGAAACGCGCGGCGTTCGCCCCCGCTCCCACGAAGCGCGCGCGCTCCCGCTGAGCGGCGCGATCCCGCCCCAAGTCATGGCAGGCGCAACGGCCGGGGGCCGGCCGCGCCACGTGCGCCATTCGACCGCCCCGTGAGGAGGCGGCGCGGCCCCGCGACCACTGGAGGGAGGAAGATGCCAGACCATCGAAACCGATACGGCGCGCACGCGGCGACGGACGCGCGGCGTCGCCGACTCGTGCAGCTCGGGGCCGTGACCGCCGCGGGCGCGGCGCTGCGGCCCCTGCCCGCCCTCGCGGCCCCCGCCACTGTGCGTACGTCGGCGCGCATCGTGATCGCCGGCGCCGGCGCGGCCGGGCTCGCCGCGGCGGCGAGGCTGTCCGCCGCCCTCGAAGGCGCGCGCATCACGCTTATCGACGCCCGCCGGGAACACTACTACCAGCCCGGCTTCACGCTGATCGCCTCGGGCATCAAGCCGGCCGACTATTCCACCTCGACCACTGCCGAGTACGTGCCGCGGGGCGTGGAGCTCGTCGGCCAGGCGGTGGCGGAGTTCGACCCCGACGGCAAGCGGGTCGTGACGCAGGACGGTGCCGAGCATCCCTACGACTTCCTCGTCGTGGCCACCGGGCTGAGCCTGGAGTACGGCCTGATACGGGGCATGGACGAACGCCTGATCGGGAGCAACGGGCTGGGCAGCATCTACCACAGCCCCGGCGCGGCCCACGCGACCTGGCGGCTGATGTCCGCTTTCGCCGACCGGGGCGGCCGCGGCATCTTCCTGCGCCCGGCGACCGAGATGAAGTGCGCCGGGGCCCCGCTCAAGTACACCTTCATCACGGACGACTACCTCCGGCGGCGGGGCAATCGAGGGAAGGCGGAACTCGTCTACAACGCCCACGACCGGAGCCTCTTCGGTGTTCCCATCGTCTCCGAGAAGGTCCGCATGCTGTTCGAGGATCGCGGCGTCCAGGTCCGTCACGAACGCGTGCTCGAGGCGATCGACCCGGGCCGCCGCAGGGCCGTGTTCCGCACCCCGGAGGGCACCGAGGAGCAGGACTACGACTTCATCAATGTCGTGCCGCCGATGCGCGCCCCCGCCGCGGTGCGAAACAGTCCGCTGCCCTGGCGGACCGGGCCGTGGGCGGAGCAGGGCTGGCTCGAGGTCGACCCCGGCACCCTTCGCCATGTCCGCTATCCGGAAGTCTTCGGCGTCGGGGACGTCGCCGGCGTACCCAAGGGCAAGACGGCGGCCAGCGTGAAGTGGCAGGTCCCCGTCGCGGTGGATCATCTCGTCGCCGACATCGCCGGCCGCACCAGCGACGCGATCTACACCGGCTACACGTCCTGCCCGCTGATCACGCGGCTGGGGCGCGCAATGCTCATCGAGTTCGACTACCGCAACAACCTGGTGCCCTCCTTCCCGGGCGTGATCGCCCCGCTCGAGGAACTGTGGATCACGTGGGTGATGAAGACGATGGCGCTCAAGCCCACCTACATCGAGATGCTGCGCGGCCGCGCCTGACGGAGGACTGTCATGAAGGAACTCGACCCCTGGGTCATGCTGGCGATCCTGCAGGAGATGCTGGGACCGCTGCTTTGGCTGCTGGTCGGCGTGGCCGCGCTGGGCCTGGCGGCCTTCGTCGCGCTGCTGTGGCGCGAGCGCCGGATCGACGCACGGCGGGTGGTGCTGTCGCAGCTCGTCGGTGTGATCGGCGGCGCCCTCGCGCTCGTCGTGATGGCGCGGGTCTCGTCGTCCGGCTTCACCGACGCGGGCGGCCCGATCGACTGGATCGTGATCGCACTGGTCTTCTGCGCGGGCCTGGTGGGCACCGCCATCCTGGCCTATACGGCGATGGGCTTCTGCCCCCGATGCCGCGGCGGACGGTGCCGGCCGGGCACCGAAGACGGTCGCGCACGAGGTGCGGCGCGGGCTTGATCCATAATGGCCCTCGCAGGCAGCATCCCGATTTGCGAGGACCCATGACGCAGTATTCGATACTCGAGCTCGGCCGCACGCGGCAGGGCTCCGACAGGCGCGAGGCGCTCGTGGGCGCGCGCGACCTCGCCCGGCATGCCGAGGCGCTCGGTTACACCCGTTTCTGGATCGCCGAGCACCACAACATGCGCTCGGTCACCACCTCGGCGACGTCGGTGGTCCTCGCGTACGTCGCGGGCGCCACGAGCCGCATCCGGGTCGGCTCGGGCGGCATCATGCTGCCCAATCATTCCCCTTACGTCATCGCCGAACAGTTCGGGACGCTCGCGACGCTGTTTCCCGGCCGGATCGACCTCGGCCTGGGCCGCGCGCCGGGGACCGACCAGCTCACGCTGCGTGCCCTGCGCCGCAGCCCGGCGGACGCCGAGAACTTCCCCCAGGATGTCCAGGAGCTGCAGGCCTGGCTCGCGCCCGCGCGGCCCGGACAGCGGATCGAGGCGGTCCCCGGCTCGGGCACCGAGGTGCCGATCTGGATCCTCGGCTCGAGCCTCTTCGGCGCGCAGCTCGCGGCCGAACTCGGCCTGCCGTACGGGTTCGCCTCGCACTTCGCGCCCCAGGCGCTCGACATGGCGCTCGAGGTCTACCGCGCCCGATTCAAGCCGTCGCCGCAGCAGGAAAAGCCGTACGCGCTGGTCGGGGTGAACATCGTCGCCGCGCCGACCGACGAGGAGGCCCGCTACCTGTTCACATCCAAGCAGATGTCGTTCGCCGACATGTTCCGCGGCGAGCGCGAGCCGATGAAGCCACCGATCGAGGACATCGACACCTACTGGACGGAACAGGAGAAGGCGCAGGCGATGCAGATGCTCGCCTGCAGCATCGTCGGCGGGCCCGACACCGTTCGCAAGGGCATCGACCGGCTGCTCGAACGCACGCAGGCCGACGAGCTGATGATCGTCTCGGACACCTTCGACCCGGCGATGCGACTGCGCTCCTTCGAGATAATCGCCGAGGTGGTGGGGCTCAAGCCGCCGGCCTGAGCGGCGAACGGGCCCCGGCGCGCGGGCGCCTGCCTAGACGAGCCCCGTCAGCGGCAGCGCCGCGCCATGGATGGCGCGCGCGTCGTCCGACGACAGGAACAGGATCGCGGCCGCGATGTCCCGCGGGCTCACCCATCGCGAGGGATCGGCATCCGGCATCGCCGCCCGGTTCTGCGGCGTGTCGATGATGGTCGGCAGCACGCAGTTGACGTTGATGCCCTGCTCGCGAAGCTCCGCCGACATGGTCTCGGTGAGCCGGATCACGACGCTCTTCGATGCCACGTAGGCACCCATGCGGGCGACGCCCTTCTGGGCGGCAAAGGCGCCGACGTTGACGATCCGCCCGCCGCCCGCGTCGATCATGACGGGCACGACCGCCCGCGCGGTGCGCAGCAGCGTCCGGACATTGATGGCGAAGAGCGATTCCCAGGTGGCGTCGTCGGTCTCGTGGACCGCGCTTCCCATGGCGAATCCGCCGGCGATGTTGCAGAGCACGTCGATCCGTCCGAAGCGCGCGAGCGCGGCCGCCACCATGGCATCCACCGCCGCCTGGTCGACGAGGTCCGCGGGCACCAGCAGCCGGCGCTCCGACTCGGCGCCGTGGGCGGCTTCCAGTCCCTCTCGCGACACGTCCACGAGCACCAGGCTCGCGCCGCGCGCCCCGAAGGCTTGCGCGACGGCGCTGCCCAGGTTGCCGGCCGCGCCGGTGACCACGACTGTGCGTCCGGTGAAGTCCATCGTCCCCTCCATGGATCCCGTTTCCCCGCCGGCCGCGCCGGCGTGCGCGGCCGTGGCTCCCGCAATCGGCGGCAAGGTGTCAGGCGCTGCTCGCGAACCCGGTCTCGACGAGCTCGGCGGCATGGATCACCGCGCGCGCCTTGGCCTCGGTCTCGGCCCACTCGTTCTCGGGAATCGAGTCGTAGACCACGCCCGCGGCGGCCTGCACATTGAGCACGCCGTCGCGCACGACGCCGGTGCGGATCGCGATGGCGAGGTCCATGGCGCCCGAGTAGCTCAGGTACCCGCAGGCGCCGCCGTAGATGCCACGCTTGGTGATCTCGAGCTCGTCGATGATCTCCATCGCGCGCACCTTCGGCGCCCCCGTGAGCGTGCCGGCCGGGAAGCTCGCGCGCAGCACGTCGATCGAGTCCAGCCCCGGCTTGAGGATGCCCTCGACATTGCTGACGATGTGCTGCACATGGGAGTACTTCTCGATCGCCATCTGGTCGGTGACGCGCACCGTGCCCGTCATGGCGATGCGGCCGATGTCGTTGCGCGCGAGGTCGATCAGCATCAGGTGCTCGGCGCGCTCCTTCGGGTCGGCGAGGAGTTCGTCGGCGAGCGCCTGGTCCTGCTGTGGCGACATGCCCCGCTTGCGCGTGCCGGCAAGCGGCCGGATGGTCACCCGCTGGGCCTCGCCGCCGCAGGACTCGATCGCGGCGGCAATGCGCGGATCGGTCTCCTCGCCCGTCTGCACCGCCTCCTGGCGCACCAGGATCTCCGGCGACGCGCCCACGACGTGGAAGTCGCCGAAATCGTAGTAGTACATGTACGGCGAGGGATTGATCGATCGCAGTGCCCGGTAGAGCCACAGCGGGGAATGCGTGAACGGCTTGCGCAGGCACTGGCCGATCTGCACCTGCATCATGTCGCCGGCCACGATGTACTCCTTCGCCTTCGCCACCGCGGCGAGGTAGTCCTCGCGGGCGAACTCGCGAATCACCTCGGTCACCTCGCCCGCCGGCGCATCGGGCGGCTGGGGCACCGCGCGCCCAAGCCGGGCGCGCAGCTCGCGCAGCCGCCGGCTGGCCGCCAGGTAGGCCTCGGGCGCGGCCGGATCGGCGAACACGATCAGGTAGATCCGGCCCCGCAGGTTGTCGACGATCGCGAGCTCGTCGACCAGCAGGAACAGCATGTCGGGGGTGCCGATCGGGTCCGGCTTGGTGCACGGCCCGAGCCGCGGCTCGATGAAGCGCACCATGTCGTAGCCGAAGTAGCCGGCGAGCCCGCCGCAGAAGCGCGGCATGCCCGGCGGCACCGCCGCGCGATAGCGCTTGCGGAAAGCCCGCACGAACTCGATCGGGTCGCCGGTTGCGCTCTCGATCACGCGCCCGTCCTCGAGCACCTCGATGCGGTCGCCGGTGGAGCGGATGGCGCGCCGCGCCGGGAGGCCGATGAAGGAATAGCGCCCGAAGCGCTCGCCACCCACGACGGATTCCAGCAGCAGGGAGTTGGCCCTCGCGCCCTCGTCGGTGAGCTTCAGGTAGAGCGACAGCGGGGTGTCCAGGTCGGCGAGGCACTCGACCAGCAGCGGAATCCGGTTGTAGCCGCGGGCCGCGAGCGCCCGAAATTCGATCTCAGTCATGAATCCCTCGATTGGATGGGGCCCCGGGAGGGAGCCCCGCGCCCTGCGGGCGCATCAGAGCCGGAGAACGGCCCCGACTCGGCCAGCGCGCGGCGGTCGGTGCCAGGGGCGCCGTCAGCGCCAGCGGCAGGCGCGCCATCGCCAGGAGGCGGGAGCGCGCCGGGGATCCTCGAGGATGGGCATGTCGATCGAAGGCCGATTCCGTATCAGCCGGGTCGCCGGGGCCTGATGCGCCCGGCGGCTTCGGCAAGCGAGGCGACTATACCATCCACGTCCAGCTCCCGCACGTCGCGTCCCTCGTTGTAGCCGTAGGGCACGGCGAGCACCGGCATGCCGGCGGCGCGGGCCGCGAGGGCGTCGTTCACCGAGTCGCCGATCGCGAGGCAACGCGCGGGCTCCACCCCCAGCCGCTCGGCGGCATGGCGCATCGGCAGCGGATCGGGCTTGCGCCGCTCCAGCGCGTCGCCGCCGACGACGAGCTCGAAGTACCGCGCCATGGCCAGGCGCTCGAGCAGGTCGTCGGCGAAGCGCTGCGGCTTGTTCGTCACGCAGGCCAGCGCGAGCCCCTTGGCGCGCATCGCCTCGAGTCCCTCCAGCACGCCCTCGTACGGCACCGCGCGCAGGCCGTTCTCCCGCTCGTAGTGGCGCATGAACGAGGCCATCGCCGGCTCGAACTCGGCATCGGGCACACGCGCATCCATCCCGCCGCCGAGGGCGCGGTGCACGAGCACCGCCGCCCCCTTGCCGACGTAGGCGGCGACTGTATCGAGGTCGAGCGGCGCGCGGCCGAAATCGGCCAGCACGGCATTGACGGCGGCGGCGAGGTCGGCGACGGTATCGAGCAGCGTGCCGTCGAGGTCCAGCAGGACCGCATCGACGTCGAAGACCCCGCTCATGCGTCGATGGCCGCGCGCAGCCGCCCGATGACCCCGCGGTATCCGCCGTCCGGATCGGGCGAACCGAAGACCGCCGAGCCCGCCACGAAGGTGTCCGCGCCCGCCCGCGCGACGGCGCCGATGTTGTCCACCTTGATGCCGCCGTCCACCTCCAGCCAGATGGGCTGGCCGCCCGCCGCCACGTGCGCGTCGATGCGCTGCCGTACCTGGGCGATCTTGGGCAGGGTCGACGGAATGAAGGACTGCCCGCCGAAGCCCGGGTTGACCGACATCAGCAGGACGATGTCGAGCTTGTCCATCACGTGGTCGAGGTAGTGCAGCGGCGTGGCCGGGTTGAAGACCAGCCCCGCCCGGCAGCCCGCATCGCGGATCGCCTGCAGCGTGCGATCGACGTGCCGGGAGGCCTCCGGATGGAAGGTGATCAGGTTCGCGCCGGCTGCCGCGAACTCGGGCACGAGGCGATCGACCGGCTCGACCATCAGGTGGACATCGATCGGGATGGAGACATGGCGCCGCACCGCCTCGCAGACCATGGGCCCGATCGTCAGGTTCGGGACGTAGTGGTTGTCCATCACGTCGAAGTGGACCAGGTCCGCGCCGGCGGCCTCGATCGCGCGCACTTCCTCGCCGAGGCGGGCGAAATCGGCGGACAGGATGCTCGGCGCGATGCGGTGCTTGGCGGGCATGGTCGGGATCGGGGGCGTTTGGCTAGAATCAGTCGCATTGTAGCCGTCGCCGCAGCGTCCTCCGGCGACGACGTCGAGGGAACGCCGCGATGTCCGATCCGCGCTATCGAATCAGCATCAGCGTACGCAGCCAGTACCTGCCCGAGCAGTCCGCGCCCGACGACGGCACCTTCTCCTTCGCGTACACCGTGACGATTCGCAACGAGGGCCAGGCGCCGGCGCAGCTCATCAGCCGCTACTGGCACATCGAGGACGAGAGCGGCAAGGTGGTCGAGGTCCGGGGGCTCGGGGTGGTCGGCCAGCAACCGCTGCTCGGCCCGGGCGAATCCTTCGAGTACACGAGCGGCAGCCAGATCGCCACGCCCAAGGGGAGCATGCAGGGCTCGTACTTCTTCGTGGCCGAGGACGGGCACCGCTTCGAGGCGCCCATCCCGATGTTCCTGCTCGCGATGCCGCGAACCCTCCACTAGGCGATGCGCTCGCCGCTTCGCATGCTGCTGCTCGCGGTGGCGGGCGGCGCGCTCGCCCTGGCGGGCTGCGCTTCCTCGCCACCCGTCGCGGCCTCGGCGGTCCCGCCCGCCGCCCTGCCCGGCTGGCACCAGGACGACCTTGCCGGTGTGGCCCAGGCGCTCGATGCGCAATGCGCCCTGCCGCGGCCGCCCGGCCACTGGGCGACGACCTGCGCGATGCGGCCGGAACCGGCCCGGCTGCGCGAGTTCATCGAAACCCGTTTCCGCGCCTGGCCGCTCCAGCCGGTGGCCGCCGGGCGGCCGGGGCTGCTCACCGGGTACCACGAGACCCTGCTGACCGGAAGCAGGCAACGCGAGTCGGACACGCAGGTGCCGCTCTACGCGCCGCCCTCGAGGCCACCCGGTGGCGAGCCCCTCCCCGATCGCGCCGCCATCGATGCCGGCGCACTCGCCTCGACGCCCGTCGTCGCGTGGGCCGACGATCCCGTCGAGGCCTTCTTCCTGCACGTACAGGGATCGGGCCGCATGCAACTGCGCGACGGCTCCATCCTGCGCATCGGCTTTGCGGGACACAACGACAGGCCGTACCGCTCCATCGGCCGCGAGCTGATCGAGCGAGGGGAAGTCGATGCGGACACGCTCGATGCCGACGTCATCAAGGCATGGCTGCGGGCGCATCCGGACCAGGCCGACGAGGTGATGCGGACGAATCCGCGGTACGTCTTCTTCCGCGTCCTCGAGGGCGTCGATCCCGACCAGGGCCCGGTCGGCTCGCTGGGGGTCCCGCTGACCGCGATGCGCTCGATCGCGGTCGATCCCGCGCGGGTGCCGCCGGGCGCCCTCGTCTACCTGGACGCGCTGCCGCTCGCGGGCGAGGAGGACCGGTACGCATGGCGCCGGCTCGCCGTCGCGCAGGACACGGGTGCCGCGATCCGCGGCGCGGTGCGAGCCGACCTCTTCACGGGCTCCGACCATGAGGCCGCCTCGCTCGCCGCGCGGCTGCGCCAGCCGCTCGCCGCCTGGCTGCTCCTGCCGGTAGGCGAGTCGCCCCGGCGCTGAGCGCTCCTAGCGCTTGACGACCGAGGAGTTCTCCGCGAGGAGCTTGCCGAAGGCGTCCGGCGGGGCATAGCCCTGCAGGCGTCGCCCGCTGGCGAAGAAGATGGTGGGCGTGGCGGTGATGCCCAGCTCCATGCCGAGGTCGCGAATGCGGGCGATCGGCGTGTCGCAGGCCCCCTCGTTGCGGGGAACGGTGCCGGTCATCATCAGGTCCACCCAGGCCTTCACGCGATCCGGGGCGCACCATGCCTTGCGCGCCTTGGTCTCGGAGTCGGCGGCGAGGATCGGATACACGAAGGTGTAGATCGTCACGTCGTCGAGGCGGGCGAGGTCGGCGCGCAGCTTGCGGCAGTACCCGCAGTTCGGGTCCTCGAAGAGCGCGATGCGCCGGCTGCCGTTGCCCACCACCTGCTTGAGCGCCAGGTCGAACGGCAGCGAGGAGAAGTCGATCGCGAGGATCTCGTCGAGCCGGTCGCGCGTGATGTTGCGGCTCGACTGCATGTCGATCAGCTCGCCTTCGATCATGATGTGACGGGCGGCCTCGTCGACATAGAAGAGGTCGTTGAAGATCCGCACCTCGTAGAGGCCCTTGACCGGCGTGAGGTTGACCGACTCCACCTGGTATCGGCCACCCGTCCAGGCCTCGACGGCCTTGCCGATGCGACTGGCGACCGCTGCGGGCGCCGGCGTGGCGGAATCGGCCATCGCCGGTGCGAGGGCGATACACCCGAGTCCCAGCACGAGGCCGGCAAGGAGACGGCGCAGGGCCGAAATGGGAAAGAGCATGGTTCTCGACTGCCTGGTCAGTTGCGGCCCGTTGCCGCGATCCCGCAAGGGTAGCAGGCCGCTCAGCCGATCGCGCGCGCGACCAGCCGGTGCTTGAGGAAGCCGGAGCGCGCCACGCCGCGCCAGCCCACTCCCCGTACGAAGTCGAGCGCCCGGCCGGCGAGGCCCAGCGAGGCGATCCACTCCGGATCGTGGATGCGCTGCAGGCCGTCGGTCACCGCGCGCATGGCGGCCACGGGCTCCGCCCGCATCCGCGCCCAGCGACGCAGGAGCAGCCAGGCGCCCGGGTCGCCCTTCCCGGGCTGCGCGGCGGGACCCGCGTTCGCGAGCATGTCGAGCCAGTCGGCGACGTCACCGAGCCCCAGGTTCAGCCCCTGGCCGGCGAGCGGGTGCACCACATGGGCCGCATCGCCCATCAGCGCGAGGCGTGGCGCGATCATCGGCTTCGAGATCCGGCAGCGCAGCGGGAAGCCGCGCGGCGAACCGATGGGCAGCAGTTCGCCGAGCACGCTACCCGAAATCCTTCCGACCTCGGTGGCAATGACCTCGGGCCCGGCCTCCAGCATGGCGTGGGCGGTGAGCTTCGGCGCCGACCAGACGATGCTGCAGCGCCCCGGCCAGGCGGGGTCGTCGCCGGGCGGCAGGGGCAGCAGCGCCAGGATCCCGTGCTCGCCGAACCACTGCCACGCCGTGTCGCGGTGCGAACGCGCGCAATCGAAATTCAGCACGATCGCATGCTGGGGATAGACCCGCTCGACCACGGGAAGGCCGGCCAATGACCGCAGGGGCGAATCGGCGCCATCGGCCGCGAGGATGCAGCGAGCCCGCATGCACCGGCCGTCCGTGGTGCGCAGCTCGGCGTGATACGGATCGGCATCGAGCTCCAGCGAACCCACCTCGCCGTCGATCCGGCGCAGCTTCGCGAACCCGAGCGCCGTGCGCAGCGCGCGCACGAGGTTGCGCTCCTCGACGATCCACGCGAGCGTCGGACGCGCCGCCTTGTAAGCGCTGAAATGGAGTTCGTCGCGATCACCGGGGCCGATGCCCGGCTTCGAGTAGACCCGCATGTCGTACACGGGCTGGAGCCGGGCGGCGTCGAGCGCCTGCCAGACGCCGAGGCGTTCGAGCAGCGCCTTCGAGCCCTCCGAGAGCGCATAGATGCGCGAGTCCCACTCCGCCGTCGCCGGCGGGGGCGCGGCCTGCGCATCGCGCCCCGTGAGGACCGTCCGGTAGCCCGCCTGGGCGCAGCCGAGTGCCGCCGCCATGCCGGTCACCCCGGCCCCGGCGACGAGGATCTCGCAATCCACCGGACGGGACGAGTCTGTCATGGGCGGATTATAGGTCGCGGTCCCCTGCCGGATCCGCGCCATCGGGCCCCGCTTTCGCCTTCGCGCTGGACCGCCTACGACGCGGTGCTATAATGCGCGGCTGCCGATCAGCCGGGCCCGTTCCGGCGCGCGTCGGAACGGCCAAGTAGCTCAGTTGGTAGAGCAGCGGATTGAAAATCCGCGTGTCGGTGGTTCGATTCCGCCCTTGGCCACCAGA
>CAZDYQ010000045.1:0-27203 GCA_964509685.1 uncultured Burkholderiaceae bacterium | reverse complement strand
CGCCGGCATGATGCTGCGCAACCTGGGCGCCGAGGTCATCCGGGTCAGCCCGCCCTCCGACCCCTCGCTCGGCATCGGGATCGCGAACAAGTACGACGTCTTCAACAATCGCAAGACGCCGCGTCACATCGACCTCAAGTCCGATTCGGGCCGCGCCGAGCTGCTCGAGCTGCTCGCCACCGCCGACGTGATGACCGAGGGCTTTCGCCCCGGCGTGCTCGAGCGGCTGGGACTCGACCCCGCCGAGCTGGCGAAGACGCATCCGCGGCTGGTCATCGGCCGTCTCTCGGGCTTCGGCAACGAAGGGCCCTATGCCGCGCGCGCAGGGCACGACATCAACTACCTCGCGCTCTCGGGCATCCTCAACGCGATCGGCAAGGACGAGCCCGTGGTCCCGCTCAACGTGGTCGCCGACTTCGGCGGCGGCGCCATGACGCTGCTCGTGGGCGTGCTTGCGAAGCTCGTGCAGCGATCCATCACCGGGCGGGGCGGGGTCGCCTCGACCAGCATCCTCGCCGGCACGATCGGCCTCTCGCCGATGTTCCACGGCATGATCGCGGCCGGCCGCTGGAACCTCCGGCGCTGCAACAACCTGCTCGACGGCCGTCTGCCCTTCTATCGCGTGTACCGCGCGAAGGACGGGCTGTTCGTCTCGGTGGGCGCGCTGGAAGCGAAGTTCTACGCCGAGCTGCTGAAGATGCTCGGACTCGAGGGCGAGATCGATCCCGCCCGCCAGTACGACGAGGACACCTACGACGCGACCGCGGCGCGCTTCGCCGAGGTATTCGCCACCAGGACGCGCGACGAGTGGGCCGCCATCGCCGAACATTGCGATGCCTGCGTGGCGCCCGTGCTCGACTTCGCCGAAGCCGCGGCCCATCCGCAGAACCGCGCCAACGGCTGGTTCGTGAGCGATCCCTTCCCGCATCCGCGGGACGTGATCGACTTCAGCGACTGACGACGGCGAGGCCGCCGGGCGCGAGGCTCAGGCTTCGGCCCTGTGGGGCTCGTCCGCCAGCCGCGGCGACACGCGCCAGAGCACGAACACCGCCAGCGCCGCCGCCTCCAGCAGCGCCCAGGCGAAGAGCGCCCGGCGAAACCCCTGGGCGTCGGCGACGTCCCCCGCACTGGCAAGATCGACGATCACCCCGAACAGCCACTGCACGACGAACACGCCGACGAAGATCAGCAGGTTGAACGCGGTGAAGGCGCGCCCGGTGAGCGCCTCCGGGAAGGAGAGGCAGACGTAGGACTGCGCCGGTACGTAGATCGTGGCGACCACCGCGTAGACGATCCAGAGCGCCACGGCGACGAAACCGTCGAGAAAGGGGATCGCCATGTGCAGCGCCACCACGAGCGCGGTGGACACCACGACGAGCCGCGGAACCCCCCAACCCGCCCCGGCGAGCTTCGGCAGGGCCCAGCCCACCCCCAGGAACCCGAGCATCATCACGATGTTGAACACGAGCAGCGCCTGGGCCGCCGCGCCCGGCGACATGCCCAGGACCTCGGTGAACCAGGGCCCGGTCCACAGGCTCTGGAACGCGATGAACGCCGACTGCGCGACCAGCGCGATCACCGCGAAGCGCCACAGGTAAGGCTCGCCGAACACCACGAGATACCCGCGCCAGATCGATTCCTCGCCCGCGCGCCGGGGCACCGTCGGCTCGTCCGCAGGCAGCAGGCGCAGGATGCCGATACCCGCCAGCACCAGGAGCACCGCCGCGGCGAGGAACACGCCGCGCCAGCCGATGACGGGAAGGCTCAGGCGCACCGGCACGGTGGCGGCGAGCGCGCCCATCGAGCCGGCGACGAGCATCCACGCCATCAGCGACTGCTGCAGGTGCGGCTGGAACCAGAATCGATAGACACGCACCGCCGACATCAGCGCGCCGGCGACGCCGGCGCCGATCAGCGCGCGGCCGATCCAGAGCATGACGAAGGAATCGGCCAGCGCGAAGATCGCGCAGCCGAGCGCCGCGACCATCAGCAGGATGCCGTTGGTGCGGCGCGATCCGTAGCGGTCGAGCCAGATGCCCAGCGGCAGCTGGAGGGCGGCGAACGCGAAGAAGTAGGCGCTGGTCAACCCGCCGAGGGCAGCGTTCGACAGGCCGAGGTCGGCGACGAGCTCGGGCGCGATGGCGGCATTGACCGACCGCAGCCCGTACGACAGCACGTAGCCCGCGGCGAGCGCCGCGAAGACCCGCGCCGCCGCCGCCGGCGGCAGTATCCGGCTCACGATCCGGTTCCGTTCATCGCTGGCGGATCGCGAAGGAGTCGAGGAAGGTGCCTGCCGCCTCCTCGTCGATGGGGGTGCCCATCGCGACCGCCTGCCAGGCCCGGCCGTCGCGCGCGACGAAGATCGCCCTCATGCCCGTTCCCGGCTGCGGCCGCTCGCCGGTCGCCTCGATGCCGAGCGCCGGCTCCCGCCCCACCCGGGCGCCGGCCGAATCGACCACGGCGACCTCGCGCTCGGTGCGCTCCACCTCGCCCGCCCGGATGTTGCGCAGCATGCCCTCGGACATGGCGGCAAGGACCTGCTCGCGCGTCTGCGGCGTGCCGTCGGGCAGGTCCACCCAGGCGACGGTGTAGGTCTGCTCGCCCACGCGCGCGCCCAGCATGGACATGTCCAGGCCGTGCCCGGCAAGCTCGACGCGCCGGCTCATCTGCGCGGGCTTGTCGGGCAGCAGGACATCGGCGCCCGAGTCGGCGGAGGGCGCCTGCCGCCAGTTATAGTCGGGGGAGCAAGCCGCCGCGGCGAGGGCCAGGGCCGCTACACTGGATGCCGGAGAGAATCTCCGCAGGAGTACCGTCACCATGCTCTACGAATTCAAGTCGCGCCGAACCGGCACCGTCACGATGACGCAATCCGTCGCCGAGCGGCTGCTGGAGATCATGGGCAAGACCCCGGGCCCGACCGGGATCATCACGGTCGAGCAGATTCCCGCCGCGATCGAGGCGCTGGAGCGCGCCGTGCGGCATGAACCGCCGCCGCCACCCGAGAGCGACGATCCGCACGAGAGAGCGGAAGACCCGAACAAGTACGTCTCCCTTGGCCAGCGGACGTGGCCGCTGATCGAGATGATGAAGGAAGCACACGCCAAGGGCGTCGATGTGACCTGGGGCGTGTGAGAACCGATCATTATAGGAACGACCAGCAAGGAGCGTGCATGACGGGCATCGTGACGATTCGCTTCGCCCCCGACCGGGAGTTTCCCTTGCGCGTCGCGCAAGTCCCCGAACGCGACGCCGCCGTGCGGTGGCTGGAGGACGAGTTCGTCCGGCTCGGCGCCGAACCGCTCCGGCCGTCCGGCAAGATCCTGCTCGCCGACCGGCTGCTTTCGATCGCCGCCGCCGCGGGCGCCGACGCCTTCGAAAACGATCCGGGATGGGCGGCGAGCTATGCGGCCAATGCGGCGGCCGCGCTGGGACAGGACGTCGTCACGGTGGACGTCGAGGCCATGCGGGTCCGCTACTGAAGCCCGGGCCGCCCTCGCCGGGCAGCGGCAAGCTCGCCCGCCCGGCCGTGCCGCGCATGCGCCGGGCAACATTCCCGACACCCGATACTCGCGCAGCGCCGCGCCCGCCATCGGGCCCGGCCACAGGGAGGAATTCGCAATGAACAGGCAAGTGGACCTCTTCGTGATCGGCGGCGGATCGGGCGGCGTTCGCGCTGCCCGCATCGCCGCCGGCCATGGGGCCAGGGTGATGCTGGCCGAGGAGTTCCGCTACGGCGGCACCTGCGTCATCCGCGGCTGCGTTCCCAAGAAGCTGCTCGTGCTCGCGAGCCGCTTCCATGACGCCTTCCACGAGGCACGCGGCTTCGGCTGGGACGTCGGCCCGACCGCCTTCGACTGGAACCGGCTGCGCGAGGCGAAGGACCGCGAGATCTCCCGGCTCGAGGAGATCTACCGGCGCAACCTGGTCTCGGCGGGCGTCGAGACGATCGACTCGCGCGCGGTCCTCGACGGCCCGAATCGGGTCCGGCTGCTCGCCACCGGCGAGGTGGTCGAGGCGAAGCACATTCTCGTCGCCACGGGCGGCGTCCCCTTCCGTCCGTCGATCGAAGGCGCGGACCTCGCGATCACGAGCAACGAGATCTTCGACCTCGAGGCCCTTCCCGACGAGATGGTGATCGAGGGCGGTGGATTCATCGCGGTCGAGTTCGCCTGCCTGCTGCAACGGCTGGGCGTGAAGGTCACGGTCGTCTATCGCGGGGAGCAGATCCTGCGCGGCTTCGACGACGACGTGAGGGACCATCTTGCGCAGGCGATGCGCAAGGCGGGCATCGAGCTGCTGGTCCGTACCGAGGTGAGGGCCATCCGCCGCGACGGGGGCCGGCTCGCCGCGACCCTGTCGGACGGCAGCATCCGCCGGGTGGGCCAGGTGATGCTGGCGACGGGCCGCGTGCCGAATACCGCCGGCATCGGCCTCGAGGAGGCGGGCGTCACGCTGCGCGAGCGCGGCGCCATCGCGGTCGGCCCCAACTCGCGGACCAGCGTCGAGTCGATCTGGGCGGTGGGCGACGTGACGGACCGCGTGGCGCTCACGCCGGTGGCGATCCGCGAGGGCCACGCCTTCGCCGACACCGTCTTCGGCAACAAGCCCTGGGTCTGCGACCACGAGAATGTACCCGCAGCGGTGTTCTCCACCCCAGAAATCGGGGTCGTCGGCCTCACCGAGACCGTCGCCCGGGAGCGCCACGGGAAGCTGCGCATCTACCGGACCACCTTCAGGCCGATGCACGACACGTTCAACGCCGAGCCCTCACGCATGCTCATGAAGATCGTCGTGGACGATGCCAGCGACCGCGTGCTGGGCGTGCACATCGTCGGACCCGAGGCCTCGGAGATGATCCAGCTGGTGGGCATTGCGGTGAAGATGGGGGCCACCAAGGCCCAGTTCGACGCCACGGTCGCGGTGCATCCGACCGCCGCCGAGGAACTTGTCACACTTCGCACGCCGGTTGCCTGAGACAATCGGGACCGCGAGAACCGGGCGTCAAGCCGGGCCGCCGGAACGTCGCGCCGATCTGGCGGGCGATCCCCGGACTGATCCAACGATTGGCGTGCCGCTTCCCGCGCGACCCTTTTCCCCAAACCGCGTTCGGGAGGAATCATGCAACGCGCCCGCTACCGACTCGTCACCCGGGCCGACTTCGACGGCCTGGTCTGTGCGGCGCTGCTGCGCGAGATCGACCTGATCGACGACATCCTGTTCGTCCATTCCAAGGACGTGCACGATGGCAAGGTCGAGATCACCGGCCGCGACATCACCGCGAACATTCCCTATGTCGCGTCCGCGCACCGCGTGTTCGACCACCGTGCGTCCGAGTTCACGCGCGACACCGGCGATCGCGACAACCATGTGATCGATCCCGACAAGCCCTCGACCGCCCGCCTCGTCTACGAGTACTTCGGCGGTGCCGAGCGCTTTCCCCGCATCCGGCCCGAGCTGCTCGACGCGGTCGACCAGGCGGCCACCGCCCGGTACAGCATCGACGACATCCTCGACCCGGCCGGGTGGACGCTGCTGAACTACCTGATGGATGCCCGCACCGGGCTCGGCCGCTTCCGCCAGTTCCGCATCTCCAACTACCAGCTCATGCTGCAGCTCGTGGATGCGTGCCGCAGCATGCCGCTGCGCCAGATCCTGGCGTCGCCCGACGTGCGCGAGCGCATCGAGCTCTACGACGCGCACCGCGCGCTCGCCATCGCCCAGATCCGGCGCTGCGCCACGGTGTTCAACAAGGTGGTGCTGCTCGACCTGCGGGGCGAGGAGACGATCTACGTGACCAATCGCTTCATGGTGTACGCGCTGTTCCCGCAGTGCACCCTGTCGATCCACCGCATGTGGGGCCTGCGTCGCCAGAACACGGTGCTCGCGATCGGCAAGTCGATCCTCGACCGCTCGGCGCGGGTCAGCGTCGGCTCGCTCTGCCTGCGCTACGGCGGCGGCGGCCATCCGGGGGCCGGGACCTGCCAGGTCGAGAACACCTGGGCGGACCGGATCACCGGCGAGATCATCGACACGCTGGAGTCGTACGAGGCCACCCGGCTCGAGTCCAGCCGCGCGCACGGCTGAAGGGATCGCTTCCATCGAACGCCGGCGGGCGCCCTTGGGCGCCCGTCGCCGTTTCCGCGACCGCGCTCAGTGCTCGCCGAGCCGCGCGACGATGCGCTCGCGAAGCAGCTCGATCGCGGCCCGCAGCGCCGGCGTCGCCGGGCGCCGCGCGCTGGAGACGAGCACGAGCCGGACTTCGAGCGGCGGATCGACGATCGGCCGCGACACGAAATGCGGATCGTCGCCCAGCGTATGCACCGTGCTGCCCGCGAGCACCGCCGAGCCGGCGCCGTCGGCCACGAGCTCCAGGATGGCATTGACGCCGTCGGTCTCGAGGGCGATGCGAGGGGAGAGCCCCCGCAGCGCGAGGCTGGCATCCACCTGCATGCGAAGCGCGTTGGGCCGGCTCGGAATCACCAGCGGCCGCTCGGCCAGTTCGGCGAGCGCGATCGGTTCGCCCCGCGGGCCGGCGGCCGGGTCGGGGCGACGCTCGATCAGGAAGAGGCGCTCCTCGAGCAGCGGATGGAATTCGAGCTCAGGCGACGGGATGGGGTTGTAGACCACCGCCAGGTCGAGCCTGCCGTCGGCGATCGAGCCGATCATGGTGATGGACAGGCCCTCGGCGATCGACAGGCCGACGGTCGGCAGCGACTCGCGGAACGCCCGGATGAGGGGGACGGCCAGCAGCTTCGAGAGCGTCGGCGGCAGTCCCAGGGCGATGCGACCGACCGGGGCGCCGCGGGCCCGTTCGAGTTCCTCCGCCAGCCGCTCGACCTGGTGCAGGATGCCCCTGCCGTGTTCCAGCACGAGACGCCCGGCGGCGGTGGTCGAGACCCCGCGGCCATTGCGCACCAGCAGCGCCTGGCGCGCCTCGACCTCGAGCGCCCGGACCTGCCGGCTGAGCGCCGGCTGGGCCACCCCCAGCGCCTGGGCAGCCCGGGTGAAGCTGCCGAGCTCGGCGACGCGGACGAAGTACTCGAGCTGTCGCAGGTTCATCTTTCCTCCACCCTCGGGCGCCTGTTTACCGGATAGCTGACCGTTCATTATGCCGAAACGGCATATCTGCTAGTCGGCGGGCAGCCTTGTCCCCGGGGTCGGGGGCCACCACAATGGGTCCATGCAGACCGCTATTCCCGCCCTGTTCATGCGCGGCGGCACTTCGCGCGGTCCCTTCTTCGCGGAAGCCGACCTGCCCGCCGACACCGAGCTGCGCGACCGGGTGCTGCTCGCGGCGATGGGCTCGCCGGACCGGCGCCAGATCGATGGGCTCGGCGGGGCAAACCCGCTCACGAGCAAGGTAGGCATCGTCCGCCCCGGCAGCGAACCCGATGTCGGGCTCGACTTCCTCTTCGCCCAGGTGGTCGTGGACCGGGCCTTCGTGGATACGAAACCCAACTGCGGCAACATGCTGGCCGCCGTGGTGCCCTACGCGCTCGAGACGGGCATGATCCAGCCCCAGGGCGACACGACCACGGTGCGGGTACTCACTCGCAACACCGGCATGAAGTGCGACATCACCGTCCAGACGCCCGACGGGCGCGTGCGGTACGACGGCGATGCCCGCATCGATGGGGTCCCGGGCACGGCCGCCCCCATCACGATCAATTTCCTCGACACGGCCGGTTCCGTCTGCGCCGGCCTATTGCCGACGGGTCGGGTGCGCGACCGCATCGAGGGCATCGACGTGACCTGCATCGACAACGGCATGCCGATGGTGATGATCCGGGCCTCGGACCTGGGGCGCACCGGCTACGAGGATGTCGCCGCCCTCTCGGCCGACGAAGCGCTCAAGTCACGCCTGGAGAAGCTGCGCCTCGCCTGCGGCGAGGCCATGGGCCTCGGGGACGTCAGCGCCAACACCTACCCGAAGATGTGCCTGGTGGCACCGCCGCGCGCCGGCGGCAGCATCAGCACCCGCACCTTCATCCCGCATGCGGTGCACGACGCGATCGGGGTGCTGCAGGCGGTCACGGTCGGTACCGCGGCGGTGCTCGAGGGGTCGGTCGCCCACGACGTCGCCGCGCCCGCGAGCGGCCGGGTGCGGCGGACCTCGGTCGAGCATCCCAGCGGCGAGTTCAGCGTGGAGCTCGAGCTCGATCCGGTCGATCCCCAGCGGGTGGTGCGCGCGGCCCTGCTGCGCACCGCGCGCCTCATCATGCGCGGGGAGGTGATGATCCCCGCGTCCGTGTGGAAGGGAAACGCGAGATGATCATCGACGTCCACGGGCACTACACCACGGCCCCGCCGGCGCTCGAGGCCTGGCGCAAGCGCCAGGTCGCGGCCATCGGCAATCCGTCCGCCATGCCGAGGGCGGACGAGCTCGTCATCGGCGACGACGAGCTGCGGGAGTCGATCGAGAAGAACCAGCTCGCGAAGATGCGCGAGCGCGGCATCGACCTGACGGTGTTCTCGCCACGCGCGAGCTTCATGGCCCACCACATCGGCGACTTCCAGGTGAGCGCGACCTGGGCGGCGATCTGCAACGAGCTCTGCCATCGCGTCGCGACGCTGTTCCCCGATCACTTCATCGGGGCGGCGATGCTGCCGCAGTCGCCCGGCGTCGATCCGGCTACGTGCATCCCCGAGCTCGAGCGCTGTATCCGCGACTACGGCTTCGTCGCGATCAACCTCAACCCGGATCCCTCCGGCGGGCACTGGCGCGAGCCGCCGCTCTACGACCGGCACTGGTACCCGATCTACGAGAAGATGGTCGAGTACGACATCCCGGCGATGATCCATGTCAGCACGAGCTGCAACCCGTGCTTCCACACCACCGGGGCGCACTACCTGAACGCCGATACCACCGCGTTCATGCAGTGCCTCGAATCGGACCTGTTCCGCGACTTCCCGACGCTTCGCTTCGTGATCCCGCACGGCGGCGGGGCGGTGCCCTACCACTGGGGGCGCTTCCGGGGCCTCGCCCAGGCGCTGGGACACGATTCGATCGCCGAACGGCTGCTGCGCAACATCTACTTCGACACCTGCGTGTACCACCAGCCGGGAATCGACCTGCTCGCGCGGGTGATCCCGGTGGAGAACGTGCTGTTCGCCTCCGAGATGATCGGCGCCGTTCGCGGCATCGACCCGGAGACGGGCCATCACTTCGACGACACCCGGCGCTACATCGAGGCCACCCCGTACCTGACGGACGAAGAGCGGGCGCTGGTCTTCGAGGGCAACGCGCGCCGGGTCTATCCGCGGCTGGATGCGGCGCTGGCCGCCCGCGTCCGCCAGGGAGGCCAGGCATGAGCACGCCCGCGTTGAACGAAATCGGGATCGTCCGGCGCAACATTGCGCGCGCGGACCCGGCCGACATCGAGGCGCTCGGCCGCTACGGCGTGGCCACCATCCACGAGGCCATGGGCCGGGTCGGCCTCCTCGCCCACTACATCCGTCCCGCATACCCCGGCGCGCGCACCTGCGGAAGTGCGCTCACCGTCCTGCTCCAGCCGGGCGACAACTGGATGCTGCATGTCGCCGCCGAGGAGCTGCGCGAGGGCGACGTGGTGGTGGCCGGCTGCACGAGCGAGAGCGTCGACGGATTCTTCGGCGAGCTGCTGGCCACCTCGTTTCGCGCGCGGGGAGGCAAGGGCCTCGTGATCGACGGCGGGGTGCGCGACGTCCGTGATCTCGCGCGCATGGATTTCCCCGTGTTCTGCAAGGCGATCCATGCACGCGGCACCGTCAAGGAGACCCTGGGCTCGGTGAACGTGCCGATCGTCTGCGCCGGCCAACGGGTCGAGCCCGGCGACGTGGTGGTCGCGGACGACGACGGCGTCGTGGTGGTTCCGCGCGGGATCGCCCGCCAGGTCGCCGAGGCGGCGCGGTCACGGGAGGAGAACGAGGACGGCAAGCGCAAACGGCTGGCCGCGGGCGAGCTCGGCCTGGACATCTACAACATGCGCGAGAAGCTGGCCGCCCGGGGCCTGCGCTACATCGAATAGGGGACGACACGATGCCGCATGCCACCTCGCCCGGCGACTGGCGCATCGCCCTCGTCGGCTACGGCGAGGTCGGCCGGATCCTCGCCGAGGACCTGCGCGCGCAAGGGGTCGCGGTGCGCGCCTGGGACATCAAGCTTGCGGATGACGGCGCCCCGGCCCGGGCCATGCGCGCGCACGCCGAGGCGAACGGCGTCGTCCTCGCGGATTCCCACGTCGGTGCCGTCTCCGGCGCCCAGTTGGTGGTGTCGGCCGTGACCGCGAGCCAGACGCTCGAGGTCGCCCGCGCCTGCGCCCCCGGCCTTGCGCGGGGCGCCTGGTTCCTCGACTTCAACTCCGCCTCGCCCGGCGCCAAGCGCGCCGCCGCCGAGGTCGTGGACGGCGCCGGCGGCCGCTATGTGGAGGGCGCGGTCATGACGTCCGTGCCGCCGCATCGCATCCGCGTGCCCCTGCTGCTCGGGGGCGCGCACGCCGCAAGCCTCGCACCGCCGTTGCGGGAGCTCGGCTTCGCCGCGGAGTTCTGCTCGGAGCGCATCGGTGTCGCCTCGGCCACCAAGATGTGCCGCAGCATCATGATCAAGGGCCTCGAGGCGATGGTGATCGAGGCCTACACCACCGCGCGCGCCTACGGCGTCGAGGAGGCCGTGCTCGCCTCGCTGGCGGAAACCTTCCCGGGCATCGACTGGGAGAAGCAGGGCGCCTATTTCTTCAGCCGCGTGATCCAGCATGGCCGGCGCCGCGCCGAGGAAGTGCGCGAGGTGGCGCAGACGGTGCGCGAGGCGGGGCTGGAGCCCTGGTCGGCCGATGGCACCGCGCGGCGCCAGGACTGGGTCGCGGACCTCGCCGACAACGGCCTCTTCGGCGATCGTGCGGCGCCGCGCACCGACTGGCGCATCGAGGCCGATCGCATCCTCGCGGCGATCCGCGAACCGAAGACCTGACCACGCTGCCGCACGAGACATCCCATGGACCCCGACTGGCTGCCCTTCCATCCGAATCCGTCGAAGCCGAAGTTCGTCCTGCCGCCCGGCGCGGTCGACGCCCATTGCCACGTGTTCGGCCCGGCCGCGGTCTTCCCCTTCGCTCCCGAGCGGAAGTACACGCCGTGCGACGCGGGCCGCGAGCAGCTCTTCGCGCTGCGCGACTTCCTCGGTTTCGAACGCAATGTCGTCGTGCAGGCCACCTGCCACGGCACCGACAACCGCGCCATGGTCGACGCGCTGCGCCATTCCGGGGGGAAGGCCCGCGGTGTCGCCTCGGTGGCCCCCGACATCTCCGACGAGGCGCTGCGCGAGCTCCACGAGGCCGGCGTGCGCGGCACGCGGTTCAATTTCGTGCGCCGCCTGGTGGATGTCACCCCCCACGACGTGCTCGAGCGCATCGCGGCCCGGATCGCGCCGCTCGGCTGGCATGTCGTGGTGTACTTCGAGGCGGCCGACCTGCCGGAGCTGCTCGGGCTGTTCGACGCGATCCCGACGGACATCGTGGTGGACCACATGGGACGGCCCGACGTCACCGAGCCGGTGGACGGGCCGGGCTTCGAGCGATTCGTGCGGCTGATGCAGGACAATCCGCGGGTGTGGTCCAAGGTGAGCTGCCCCGAGCGCCTCTCGAAAACCGGGCCCGACGGCTACGACGATGTCGTGCCCTTCGCGCGGCGCATCGTCGAGACCTTTCCCGACCGCGTGCTCTGGGGCACGGACTGGCCGCACCCGAACATGAAGTCGCACATGCCCGACGACGGCAAGCTCGTCGACTGGGTGCCGCGCATCGCCACGACGCCCGAGCTGCAGCGCAAGCTCCTGGTCGACAACCCGATGCGGCTCTACTGGAGCGAGGGATGAAGGACTACAACGACGCCTTCCGCGACATACCCGGCACCACGATATTCGATGCGATGCAGTCGCGCCGGGGATTCCACCTCAACCAGTTCTGCATGTCGCTGATGAAGCCGGAGAACCGCGCGGCCTTCAAGGCCGACGAGGCCGCCTACCTCGCCCGCTTCCCCCTGACCGACGAACAGCGCGAGGCGGTGCTGGCGCGCGACTACAACCGGATGATCGCGCTCGGCGGCAACATCTACTTCCTCGCCAAGATCGGTGCCACCGACGGTTTCTCCTTCCAGAACCTCGCTTCGAAGATGACCGGCATGAGCGAGGAGGCCTATCGCGAGATGATGCTCGCCGGCGGCCGCTCGCCGGAGGGCAACCGCAGCGTCTCGAAGGGAAGCTGACATGGCACGCATCACCGCAGGCATCGCCTGCTCGCATGTCCCTGCGATCGGCGCGGCGATCGACAACGGTCGCACGGGCGACGACTACTGGCGGCCGCTCTTCGCCGGCTTCGAGGCAAGCAAGGCGTGGATGCGGGAGCACACGCCGGATGTCGTGATCCTGGTGTACAACGACCACGCCTCGGCGTTCTCCCTCGATATGATCCCGACCTTCGCCATCGGCTGCGCCGAGAGCTTCGCGCCGGCCGACGAGGGATGGGGACCGCGGCCGGTCCCCGTGGTGCAGGGCCATGCCGATCTCGCCTGCCACATCGCGCAGTCCACGATCCTCGACGAGTTCGACATGACCGTCGTCAACCGCATGGACGTCGACCACGGCCTCACGGTGCCGCTCTCGCTCATGTTCGGCCAGCCCGAGGCCTGGCCCTGCCGGGTGATCCCGCTCGCCGTCAACGTGGTGCAGTACCCGCCGCCCACGGGACGGCGCTGCTTCGCGCTCGGCCGGGCGATCCGTCGGGCCGTCGAATCCTTCGACGAGGATCTCGACGTGCAGGTCTGGGGCACGGGCGGCATGTCGCACCAGCTGCAGGGGCCGAGGGCCGGCCTCATCAATCGCGAGTTCGACACGGCATTCCTCGATCGGCTCGTCGGCGACCCGGCCGCCCTGGTGGCCCTGCCGCACATCGAGTACGTCCGCGAGGCCGGTTCCGAAGCGATCGAGCTGGTGATGTGGCTGGTGATGCGCGGCGCCCTCGACGAGCGGGTGCGGGAGGTCCGCCGCTTCTACCACGTGCCGGCGTCGAACACCGCGGTCGGCCACATCATCCTCGAGAACGACGGCGCGCCCCGCGCCGCGGGAGACCAGCCATGACCATCAAAGTCTGTCTTGCCGGAGCGGGAGCCTTCGGCACCAAGCATCTGGACGCGATCCGCAACATCGACGGCG
Organism: uncultured Burkholderiaceae bacterium; assembly: GCA_964509685.1. Taxonomy (GTDB): domain Bacteria; phylum Pseudomonadota; class Gammaproteobacteria; order Burkholderiales; family Burkholderiaceae_E; genus JAMLIN01. The sequence goes on along the minus strand of CAZDYQ010000045.1, from coordinate 14,020 downwards.
TCGAGGTCGTGTCCCTGGTCGGGCGCACCCTGGAGCCGACCCGCCGGGTGGCCGAGAAGTACGGCATCGGCCACGTCACCACCGATCTCGCCGAGAGCCTCGCGCGGGACGATGTCGATGCGGTCATCCTCGCGACCCCGACGCCGATCCATGCGAGCCAGGCGCTCGCCTGCCTGAGCGCCGGCAAGCACGTGCAGGTGGAAATACCGCTTGCGGACCGGCTCGCGGACGCCAGGGCGGTCGTCGAGCTGCAACGCTCGACGGGCCTGGTGGCGATGTGCGGGCACACCCGCCGCTTCAACCCGAGCCACCAGTGGATCCATCGCCGCGTCGTGGCGGGCGAGGTGTCCGTCCAGCAGATGGACGTGCAGACCTACTTCTTCCGGCGCAAGAACATCAATGCGCTCGGCCAGCCCCGGTCCTGGACCGACCACCTGCTCTGGCACCACGCCGCCCACACCGTGGACCTGTTCGCCTGGCAGGCGGGGCGCATCGTCGACGCGCACGCCATGCAGGGGCCCATTCATCCCGAGCTCGGGATCGCGATGGACATGTCGATCCAGCTGCGCTCGGAGTCGGGCGCCATCTGCACGCTGTCGCTGTCCTTCAACAACGACGGCCCGCTCGGATCCTTCTTCCGCTACATCTGCGACACGGGTACCTGGATCGCGCGCTACGACGACCTCGTCACCGGACACGAGGAGCCGGTGGACGTGACCCGGGTCGATGTGTCGACCAACGGCATCGAGCTGCAGGACCGCGAGTTCTTCGCGGCGATCCGCGAGGGCCGCGAGCCGAATGCGAGCGTGGCACAGGTGCTCCCCTGCTATGAGGTGCTCGACCGACTGGATCGCCAGCTTGCCGAACCGGCCGGCTGACGACCGGCGGCCACGCCACCGCGGCGGGCCCTAGCCCTGCGTATCGGGGAGCTCGAGCACCAGGCCGTCGAGGGCCGGCGACGCGATCAGCTGGCAGGCGAGCCGGCTGTTGGACCGGCGCTCGGCGGCGACGCACTCGAGCATCGCGTCCTCGCCTTCCGAGGGGGGTTCGAGATCGGCGAGTCGCGCGGGCTCGACGTAGCAGTGGCAGGTGGCGCAGGAACAGAACCCGCCGCACTCGCCGATGATGCCGTCGATGTCGTTGACGACCGCGCCACGCATGAGGCTCCAGCCATCGGGCACTTCGATCGTGACGGCCTCGCCGTCGGGTTGGACGTAAGTGATTCGAGCCATTGCAGAGGTCCAGGAGATCCGGAAATGTTAACCGCAGCGCGAAACCTTCCCGATCCCACCCGGCGCCAGGCGGTGCCGAGCTTCGTCCTCTACGGGGAGACCGGTACGCATCGGCCGGACCTGCTGCATGTCGAAACGCTCGCGGCGCGCAGCCATCGCTACGGCTGGGTGATCGCGCCCCATACCCATCGCGGCCTTCACCAGGTGCTCTGGATCGAGGCGGGACGCGCGCGGCTGCGCCTCGACGAGGCGCGGCTCGGCATCGACGGACCGGCGATCGTGGTGGTGCCGGCCGGCGTGGTGCACGGGTTCGGTTTCTCCCCCGACATCGAGGGGATGGTGGTGACCATCGGCGCCCGCAGGCTCGTCTCCGAATGCGACGAAGATCCCGGCGGTCACCTCGCGACATTGTTCGATGCGCCCCGCATGCTGCGCCCGCAGGGCGAGGGGGCCCGCCGGATCGCGAGCCTCGCGGCCGCGCTCGTGACGCATGCGCCACATGCCGGCCTCGGCGCCTCGCCGGTGCCGGGCTGGCTTGCCCGCGGCCTGCTATGGACCGTCGCGAGCCTGGCGGCCCCGCCATGCGCCACCACAGGTGCGCCGGCCGCGAGCCCGGGCCTGGCGGCCACGCGCCGGCGGCCGCTCGCGCGCCGCTTCCGGGCGCTGGTCGAGGCGCATCATGCCGAGCACTGGCCGGTCACGCGGTACGCCTCGGCGCTCGACGCGAGCGTGGCCCAGCTCAATCGCGCCTGTCGGGAAGCCTTCGGCTGCAGCGCCCTGGCGGTCGTGCACGAGCGGCTCGCGGCCGAGGCGAGGCGCCGGCTCCTGCAGGCCGACGAGTCGGTGGCCGGGGTCGCCACCCGGCTCGGCTTCAAGGATCCGTCGTACTTCTGCCGCTTCTTCCGGCGCCTGACCGGCGAAAGCCCGCAAGCCTGGCGCCTGCGGCGCGGGCGCTAGCGAAGCGCCGCGCCGGTTGCCACGCGTTCAGGCCGGGACGGCCTCGCGTCGCCGGCTCGCATGGAGCCGTCGCGCGATGTCCCTGGCGAGCGAGTCCGGGATGTCAACGTCGGACCAGCGCAGCGTCTGGCCAGGCTCGACGGAAGCGCGCAGGACGGCGCCCTTGAGGATGCCGATCGGCACCGCGTCCCCGGCCTCGTCCAGCCGCGCAGCCTCGCCTCGCACGTCGAAGCCGCCGATGGGCTGCGCGATGCAGTGGCCGGCGGGCAACGCGCGCTTGGCGATCGCGACCACGCCGAGCGAAGGCCTGGCGGAATTGTCGAGCAGGATGCCCCCGCCACCGAAGACGCGGTTCACGGTCTTGACGATCTCGAGCGCGCAAAGGTGGTAGTTGCGGGCGAGCACGTAGTAGGGCCCGTCGCCCATCTTGATGTTGCGCAGCGCGCCGCGCTCGCTCGCCTGGTGGCGAGCCGCGATGAAGACCCCGGGCGGCTGGCCGCGAGAGACCACGTAGTCGGCGATCGGCCGGCCGATTCGCTCCGCAAGCGCCGCAAGCTCGAAGGCCGCACCCTGGGTATCGTCGGTGCGAAGGCCCTCGAGACCCTGGCGGGAGATCGTCGCGCCCATCCCGTTGCCGATCAGCGCCTGCTCGATCTGGAGCTTGGTCCCGTCCGTGAACGAAGTCGTCTGGTTGAGCGTGAATCCCTGCAGCTTCGCCCAGTAGCGCATGTTCTCGGGCGTCGGGTTGTGGTCGAGGAAGCCCTTCATGTTGCCGTAGACGAGGGGCTCGAAACCCATGGCGACCGCCTCCTCGTGCAGCGCCGCGAGGCATCCGGGCTGGTCGCCCTCGGCCTCGGTGAGAAGGCCGCGTCCGACGAACCATGACCCGGTGGTGACATGGAACTCGGCGTCCATGGTGACCACGGGACGGCCGGCCGAGAGCGCGCGGTCGACCACCACGGTGGCATGGAGGGGATCCCCCGAACATTCGACGACGAGGTCACTGCGGTCGATGAGCTCGTCGATCGAGTTGGTGATCGTTCCGTCGCAGGGGAAGTCGGGCAGCGAATCCGGCCGGCGCCGCGTCAGCACGGCCGCGATGCGGTAGGCGGGATTGTTCTGGACGAGGCGCGCGAATCCCCGGGCGATGAATCCGGTGCCGACGAGACCGATGGGACGAACGAAGGTCATGGCTCTCCTTGCCTGTGGAACAAGCGCGTATCTAGTGGATTTCCCGCAGAAAACTGCGGCGGGCGACCCCGAAATGCAGGATCCGGACCCGGCCGGAATGCCCGGAATCAGTACGCCTGACGGGCCCGGGCCGGCTCGGCCGGCGCGGCGAGGCGCAGGAGCGCCCAGCAGCCGGCGCACAGGAGGAAATTGCCGACCGTGAGTGGCACGACCGTGTGGTCGAAGGCCTGTCCGATGGCATAGCCGAGGAGGGCCGCAAAGATGGTCGTGGTGGTGCCGAGCGCGGCGGAAGCCGTGCCGGCGATGTGCGCCATCGGCTGCATCGCCAGGGTGTTGAGGTTGGGCCCCACGAGCCCGAAGAGCAGCATCGCGAGCGATTCGAAGAGGACGAAGACCGGCAGGGGCAGCAGGCCGGCGATCGCGAGCAGCGCCATCACGCCCGTGGTGGCCAGCATCGCCACCAGGGCCATGCGCGACAGCCGTCGCGGCCCGAAGCTCATGACGAGTCTGGAATTGACGAAGGCCCCGACCGCCATCACGCCGGCCACGAGCGCGATCAGGAGCGGAAAGGCCGCGCCGACGCCGTAGAGATCGACGAGCACCTGTTGCGAGGACATCACGAAGGCGAACAGGATGCCCATGATGAGCACCATGCCCAGGGTGTGGACGATCGACTCGCGGCAGCCGAGGAACTCCCGGTAGCCGCCGATTACCGCCGCCGCGCTGATGCGGCGGCGCCGCTCCGGCGGGAGCGTCTCGCCCAGCCGCCACAGCGTCCACACGACCAGGGCGACGCCGCAGCCGAAGAGCGCGCTGAAGATCCAGCGCCACGGGGCGATGAACAGTATCCACTGGCCGAACGACGGGGCGATCACCGGCACCACCATCAGCACCATCATCGCGAGCGACATGACCTGCCCCAGCATCGGGCCCTCGAACCGGTCGCGCGCGATCGCCATCGCGACCACCCGCGGCCCGCCGGCGCCCAGGCCCTGCAAGGCGCGCGCGAGCAGCAGCGTGGTGAAGCTGCCGGCGAGCATCGCCGCGACGCTGCCGAGCACGAAGATCGCCAGCCCGCCGAGCAGCACCGGCCGACGGCCGAACCGGTCGGACAGCGGCCCGTAGATCACCTGCGAGGCGCCGAAGGCGAGCAGGTAGGCGAGGATCACCGCCTGGCGATGGTTCTCCTCGACGACCCCGAGCTCCCTGGCGATCTCGGCGAGCGCTGGCAGCATGGTGTCGATGCCGAGCGCATTCAGCGCCATGCAGGCGGCGATGAAGGCGACGAGTTCAGGAAAGGACATCGGCGCGCGCTCGCGAGCGGCGCGCCGGTTCGGGGACGGGCTCAACTGGCTGCGACTCCGGGCGATGCCGGGCGGCGCGCCTTGAGCATGGCCGCCACGAGGAAGGCGAGCTCCAGGCTCTGCGAGCCGTTCAGGCGCGGATCGCAGGCGCTGCGATAACGCTGCGCGAGATCGGCCTCCGTCAGGCGCTGGCCGCCGCCGGTGCACTCGGTGACGTCGAGCCCGGTGAGCTCCAGGTGCACCCCGCCCGGCCATGTCCCGGCGGCGGCATGGCACTCGAAGTAGCCGCGGACCTCGTCGAGGATGCGCTCGAAGTCGCGGGTCTTGAGGCCGTCCGCGGTGCTGGTGGTGTTGCCGTGCATCGGATCGCAGCACCACACCACCGGATGGCCCTCGCGAGCCGCCGCCTCGATCAGGGGCGGCAGGGCGTCGCGTACCCGGCCGGCGCCCATGCGGCTGATCAGCACGAGCCGCCCCGGCTCGCGTTCCGGGTCGAGCGCCGCGAGCAGCGCGCGGACCTGGTCCGGTGTCGCCCCGGGCCCGAGCTTGACGCCCACCGGATTGTCGACGCCCCGCAGGAACTCGACGTGGGCGCCGTCCGGCTCGCGCGTGCGCTCGCCGATCCAGAGCATGTGCGCCGAGCCGGCGTACCAGCGTCCGCTCGTGGCCTCCCGTCGGGCGAGCGCCTGCTCGTACGGCAGGTGCAGGGCCTCGTGCGAGGTGAAGAACTCCACCTCGTGCAGCTGCGGCGAGTCGAGCGCCCCGAGGCCGCAGGCATCGAAGAACGCGAGCGCCTCGGTGATGCGGCCGGCGAGCTCGGCGTAGCGCTCGCCCTGCGGGCTGCGCGCGATGAAGTCGGTCGTCCAGCCGTGCACGCGCCGAAGGTCGGCATAGCCGCCCCTCGACAGCGCGCGCAACAGGTTCAGGGTGGAGGCCGAATGGGCATAGGCGCGCAGCAGCCGCGCGGGATCGGGCAGCCGGGCGCCCTCGTCGAACGCGCTGGCGTTGACGATGTCGCCGCGATACGAAGGCAGCGTGCGGCCGTCGCGCGTTTCCGTATCGGCCGAGCGCGGCTTGGCGTACTGGCCCGCGATGCGGCCGATCTTCACGACCGGGCAGGCCGCGGCGAAGGTCAGCACCACGGCCATCTGCAGCATGACGCGGAAGGTGCCGCGCACCGATTCCTCGCCCAGCTCGTCGAACGACTCGGCGCAGTCGCCGCCCTGGAGCAGGAAAGCCTCGCCGCGCGCGACCCTTGCCAGGCGCTGGCGGAGCAGCGCGATCTCGCCGGCGAAGATCAGCGGCAGGCGGCGGCCGAGCTCCGCCTCCACCTCGGCGAGCCGGGCGGGATCGGGATACTCGGGCAACTGGCGCGCCGGCCTGGCGCGCCAGCTCGCGGGTGTCCAGGGTTCGGGTGCTGCGGGACGGGACATCGGGAGCTGGCCGGCGGGCCGCGGGGCCGCGCCATGTGCAGGGGCCGCCATTATCGCACCGCCCCGGTGGGTCGCCGGCTCAGGCGCTCGCGTCCGTTCGCGCCTCGATGCGCTGGAGCTCGACCAGTCGCCGGTAGATCCCGCCTTCGATACGCATCAGGCTGTCATGGACGCCCGTCTCCGCGAGCCGGCCGTGGTCCAGCACCAGGATGCGGTCGGCCGCCTGGATGGTCGAGAGCCGGTGCGCGATGGCGACCACGGTGACACGTCCGCGCAGGCCGAGGATCGCCCGCTGCACCGCGCGCTCGGTGTCGCTGTCGACATGCGCGGTGGCCTCGTCGAGCAGCAGGATTCGCGGGGCGCCCGCCAGCGCCCGCGCGATCGACAGCAGCTGCTTCTGTCCCGTGGACAGGCGCGCACCCGCCTCGCCGAGGGGCGCGTCGAGCCCGCCCTCGAGGGCGGCGACGAAGCCCTCGGCCTGCGCGTCGCGCAGGGCCTGCTCGATGCGCGCCGGGTCGAGTCCGCGCCCCATGTCGATGTTCTCGCGCACGGTACCGGACAGCAGGAAGGGCTCCTGCGGCACCACCGCGACCTCGCGCCGGAACGCGGCCTCGTCGAGTCGCTCGAGATCGACGCCGCCGATCCGGATGCGCCCCGATGTCGGCGCGTGGAAGCGCAGCAGGAGCGCGAGCAGCGTGCTCTTGCCCGATCCGGTGTGGCCGACGATGCCGACGAATTCGCCGGGGGCGACCGAGAAGTCGATGCCGTGGAGCACTTCCGGCCCACCGGGATAGGCGAAGCGCAGCGACTCGACCTCGATGGAGCCGTCGCCGGCGCCCACGTCCCCCTGTGCCTGCCCGGCGCTCCGGGCCGGCGCGAGCTCGAGCAGGGAGCGCACCCGCGACGCCGCGACCACCGATTGCTGCAGCTGGGCGAACTGCATGGTGAACTGGATGAGCGGCTCCACGACGCGCGACAGCCAGCCGATGAACGCATACAGGATGCCGACCTCGACCGTCGACAGGCGACCGTCGAACTCGCGCAGGCCGAACACGCCGACGATCGCCGCCAGCAGGCAGACCGCGAGGAAATCGAGCGCCGGCCGCAGGAGCCACGCGTTCGCGCGCAGCTCCACCCTGCGCGATTCGAGATATGCCGAGTTGAGCTCCTCGTAGCGGGCGGCGAAGCGCCCGGTGGCATTGCTCGCCTGCAGCACCGCCATCCCGGCCGCCGATTCCGCCATCGCGGCATTGATGTCGCCACGCAGCGCCCGGGTCCGGGCGACCGCCGGCGCGCTGAAGCGCTGGTAGGCGAAGACGATGATGGCCACCGCCGGCAGCAGGATGGCGACGACCGCCATCAACCCGACGTCGAGCCAGGCCATCGCCGCCAGCGAGCCGGCGAGGATGACGAGGCTGTCGAGCATCACGAAGAGCACCTGCACGTAGAGCCCCTTGACCGCCTCGGTGTCGTTGGTCACCCGGCTCACGAGCCGGCCGCTCGCCGCATGGTCGAAGAAGTCGATCGGCAGGCGCATGACATGGCCGAACACCCGCTCGCGCAGGCGCTGGACCGAGCGCATCGCCAGTCCCGCAAGCCGCGCGAGCTGGATGTACCGCAGCACGCTGGAGAGGCTTCCGGCGAGCAGCGCGCCGCCGAGCAGGGCCGCGATCGTCAGCGCCTCCGCATGGCGCGGCAGCAGGACATCGTCGATGAACATGCGCGCGAGGATCGGCCCGGCTGCCTCGAGCAGCGCGGCCGCCGCCAGCCCCAGCACCGCGCCGACGAGAACGCGCGCGTCCGGACGCGCCGACTCGACCAGCAGGGCCACCGCCGCCCGCGCCTCGCGATCGAGCGAGCGAAGCGAGCGGCCGGCGGCCTGCGCCGCGGCGTCCTCGCGCCTTGTCGCGTCGGTGCCGGAGGTCGCGCTCATGACGAACGACGCCGCCCGGCGGCGCCCCCGTGGGCGTCGGCCCGACCCGGCGCGGAGACGGAGGATGCCTCGCCATCGAGGCTCGCCTGGAGTTGCTGGTAGCGCCACTGGCTCGCGTACCAGCCGTCCGCGGCGAGCAGGCTCGCATGGGTTCCACGCTCGACGATGCGCCCACCCCGCAGCACGATGATCTCGTCGGCATCAATCACCGCGGAGAGCCGATGGCTCACGACGACCAGGCTGCGTCCGCGCGTCGCTTTCCGCAGGTGCGCGAGGATGCGCGTCTCGGTGCCGGTATCGACCGCCGAGAGCGCGTCGTCGAGCAGCATCAGCGCGGCATCGGCGAGCAGCATCCTGGCGATCGCCACCCGCTGGCGCTGGCCACCGGAGAGCGTCACGCCACGCTCGCCCACCATCGTCCGGTAGCCGTCGGGCAGGCGCGCGATGTCGGCATCGAGGTCGGCGAGCCGCGCCGCGGCGGCGATCTCGGCCTCGCTGGCGTCGGGCCGCGCCAGCGCGATGTTCTGCGCAATCGTCGCCGAGAACAGGAAGGGCTCCTGGGGCACCCAGCCGATCGCGCCGCGCAGGGCGGCGAGCCTGTACTCCCCGATCGGCACTCCGCCCCACTCGATCCGGCCGGTTTCCGGATCGTCGTGCCGCAGGAGCAGCCGCAGCAGGGTGGACTTGCCGGCGCCGGTCGGGCCGACGATCCCGAGAACCGCGCCGGCGGGCAGCTCGATGTCGATTTCCGCCAGGGCGGGCTCCGCCTGGCCCTCGTAGCGATAGCCGACCCCCGTCAGGCGCAGCGTGCCGGACGGCGCCTCGCGACGCGTGCCGTCATCGACGATGCGCGGCGGCTCGGCGAGCAGCGGTCCGAGCCGGTCCCACGCGGCTCGCCCGCGCTCGTACAACGACAGCACCCAGCCGGCGGCGAACATCGGCCAGATCAGCTGGCCGAGATACATGGAGAAGGCAGTGAGATCGCCCACGGTGATCTCGTCGCGCCAGACGAGCCAGCCGCCCATGGCGAGCGTCAGCGTGGTGGCCGCGGCGAGGCTCAGCCCGACGGCCGGCTCGTAGGCGGCCTCCCAGCGTTGCGCGGCGAGGCTCTCGTCGCGCGCGCGCCCGGCGAGCTCCGCGAAGCGGGCGCCGACCGCCGCTTCCAGGCCGAGCGCCCGCACCGTCCTCACGCCGGCGAGCGACTGCTGCACGTGGTCGTTCATCGCGCCGAAGTGGTCGAGGGAGGCCCGCGAATGGCGGTGGATCCGGACGGCGATGAGCCAGAACGCGACTGCCATCGCCGGAAATGGGAGCAGCGCGACGAACGCGAGCCGGGGATCGATCGCCACCGACATCATCGCGATCACGAGCACGAGCGTGACCGAGCCGTCGAAGCCGGCGAGCATCGCCTCGCCCGCGGCCATCTCGATCGCGTCGATGTCGTTGGTGGCCATCGCCATCAGGTCGCCGGTGCGATGGCGCTCGAAGAACGCGGCGCCGTGGCCCGCGAGGCGGCGGTAGAGCCGCAGCCGGAGGACCACCCCGAGCCGGTAGGCCGCGGCGAACAGCTGCAGCCGCCAGCCCACCCGCAGCAGGTAGATCGCGATGCCCGCGACGACGATGCGGGCGATCCCCGTCGCGAGGCTTGCGGGATCGGCCCGCTGCGCGACCAGGTCGTCGACGATCCGGCCGATCTCGCGCGGAATCCACACGGTGAGCACGGCTATCGCCACGAGCATCACCGCGGCGGAGCCGTACGCCCGGGCATGGGCGCGCGCATGCCCGGCGATGAGCGCTGCGAGGGAGGAGTGGGCTGCTGCGGGCACTTTGCTTGACGGCGGCGGCAAGCGGGGATTTTACCGGCCGCCGGGACGGGATCGCCGGACGATGCGACAATCACGCCCGGCAGCCCACCACAACAAGGAGACCGTCAATGCGTGGCCGCGACGTGTTCATGCAAAGCCTCGTCGCCCATGGCGTCGAGCACATCTTCGGCAATCCCGGCACCACCGAGAGCCCGCTCCTCGATGCGCTCGCGGCCTGGCCGTCGATCGACTACGTGTGCCACCTGCACGAGGGCCTGGCCGTCGGCGCCGCCAGCTACTACGCGCGCGCGAGCGGCCGCAACGCCGTCGTCAGCCTGCACGTCGCGCCGGGCCTGGGCAATGGCATCGGCATGATCTACAGCGCCCTCAAGGGCCAGGCGCCGATCGTCGTCACGGCCGGGCAACAGGACAGCCGGATGCAGCGTCGCGAACCGATCCTCGGCCACGACCTCGCCGCCATGGCCGCGCCCGTCACCAAGTGGAGCACCGAGGTGCAGAGCGCGGACGAGATGGACGAGGTCATGCGCCGGGCATTCCGCATCGCCAACGAGCCACCGTTCGGGCCCGTGTTCGTCGCGCTGCCGATCGACGTGATGGAACAGGAAACCGGGAATCCCGCGCTCGCGCCGGGCCGGACCTGGCGCGAGACCGCTCCCGAGCCGGCCGGCGTCGCGGCGGCGGTCGCGCTGCTGCTCGAGGCGAAGCGGCCGGTGATCGCCGTCGGGGACGAGCCGGCCCGCTGTGGCGCGGTCGCCGACCTCGTGCGGCTCGCCGAGCGCATCGGCGCGCCGGTCTGGACCGAGGGCATTCGCGGCCATGTGTCCTTCCCCGCGAGCCACGCGCAGGCGCGCGGCGGCCTGCCCTTCGATGCCGCCGCGATCCGCCGCGCGTTCGAGGATGCCGACCTGGTCCTGCTGGTGGGCGGCGACTTCTTCGAGGAAGTCTGGTTTACGCCCGGGCGTCCCTTCCCCGAGGGCGCGAAGGTCGTGCAGCTCGAATCCAGCCACCGCAAGCTCGGCTGGAAGCATCCGGCCGATGTCGGCGTGCTCGGTGCGCTCGGTCCCAGCCTGCGCGCGATCGACCAGGCGCTCGCCGGGCAGGCCAGCGAGGAATGGCAGGCGGCCGCCGCGGCCCGCCGGCGAGCGCTCGCCGAGCGCAAGGCGGCGGATGCCGCGAACTACGCCGCCCGCCTGAAGAAGGCCTGGGCGCGCGAGCCGATCTCCATGCCGCGCGTCATGGCCGAGCTGCGCAAGGGCACGCCGGCCGATGCCCTCGTCGTCGAGGAGTCGATCACGGCCAGCCTCGACTTCGCCGCCAACTTCCCGATCGACTCGCCCGATCTCTATCTCGGGGCACGGGGCGGCGGGATCGGCCAGGGAGTCGCGGGCGCGATCGGTGCGTCCGTCGCGCGGCCAGGCCAGCCGGTGCTGTGCATCTCGGGCGACGGCTCGGCGATGTACTCGATCCAGTCGCTGTGGACCGCCGCGCATCGCAAGCTGCCGATCGTGTTCGCGATCCTGGCCAACCGCGAGTACCGCGTGCTCAAGCACAACCTCGATACCTACCGCGAGCGCTTCGACACCGGCGGCGGCGTCGGCTATCCGCAGATGGACCTCGGCGGCCCGCATCTCGGCTTCGTCGAGATGGCGGCGGGCATGGGCGTGCCCGGCGTGCGCGTCGCCCATCCCGACGAGGTGGCGCCCGCGATCGCGCGGGCCTTCGAGGCGGGCGGCCCGCAGCTGGTGGAGATCGTGATCGAGGGCAAGCGCTAGGCGCCGCTTTCCTCGATCCGCGTGACCATCACCTGGTCGATCTTGTAGCCGTCCACGTCCATCACCTCGAAGCGGCAGCCGCCCCAGTCGACGGAGTCCGTTCGCCGCGGGATCCGTCGCAGCATCAGCATGAGGAAACCGGCCAGCGTGTCGTACTGGCCGCGCCGGGGCAGCAGCGCGGCATCGGCCCCGATCGCGCGCACGACGTCGCCGATCGGGGTCAGGCCGTCCATCAGCCAGGAACCGTCGTCGCGTCGCACGATCTGCTCCTCGTCGCCTGGCCCCACGAGGCTGCCCATCACTGTGCTCATGACGTCGTTGAGCGTGATGATCCCGACGACCAGGCTGTACTCGTTGACAATGACCGCGAAGTCCTCGCGCGCCTGGCGAAACTGCTCGAGCACCTCGGACAGGGTGAGCCTGTCGGGCACGATCAGGACCTTGCGCACGAGCCCCGAGCCTTCGTCGCGCAGCGAGATCGACTCGTTGCGCAGCACCCGCTGGAAGAGCTCCGGCGCATCGACGTAGCCCACCACCTGGTCGATGTGCCGGTCGCACACGACATAGGTCGAATGCGGCCGCGCGGCGATCCTCGCGCGGATCTGCTCGTCGCTCTCGTCGAGCAGCAGGTACACGATGCGCTCGCGCGGCGTCATCGCGCTCTCGACGGTGCGGGTGTCGAGCTCGAAGACGTTCTCGATCACCTGCTGCTCGCGGACCGGCAGCAGTCCCGCCTGCGCGCTCGCCTCGGCGAGCGCGAGGATGTCGGCCGAGGTGACGCGGTTGTCGCGCTCGGTCGGCAGGCGCAGGATGCGGCTGATCAGCCGGGCGAGGCCGTCGAACACCCAGACCACCGGATGCAGCAGTCGCATCCACACCCGCATCGGCCCGACCACGCGCAGCACGAGCGACTCCGGGCTCACCAGGGCGAGGCGCTTGGGCATCAGGTCCGAGAACAGCACGAAGAGGGACGTGACGGTCGCGAACGACGCGACGAAGCCGATCGTGGCCGCGGCCCTGGGGCTCGCGACATGCTCGAGCGCCGCCGCGAAGTACGGCGTGAGCGCCCCCTCGCCGACGATGCCGCCGAGGATCGCCACCATGTTCTGGCCGATCTGCACCACGGTGAAGTAGTTGCCCGGTTCCTCCTGGATCTCGAGCGCGCTCCTCGCGCGGGCGTCGCCCGCGGCGGCGCGCTGCAGCAGCCGCATCCGGCGCGCGGCCGCCATGGAAATCTCGGAAAGCGACAGGAACGCGCTGGCGAGGATCAGCAGCGCGATCAGCAGGAAGGTGAGGGTCGGCTCCATGCGGCGGCTCCCGGCCTGGGATACGGGTCAGGACGAGAGTATGCGGGAGCGATGCGCGGTCGGGCGACGCGCCGGCCGACGTCGGGCGGGCTCAGGCGTCCTTGTCCCGGCGAGCCCCGGCCGACTTGCGCTGCATGACGCGCATGACCCCTTCCTGCATGACCACGGCCGCCAGCACGCCGTCCTCGCGGTAGATGCGACCCTGGACCAGGCAGCGGCCGCTGGTCGCGGTGGGGCTCTCGCAGGCGTAGAGCAGCCACTCGTCGACCCGGAATGGGCGCTGGAACCACATGGCGTGGTCCAGGCTCGTCATCGCGAAGTACTCCCTGGTCCGGTCGATGCGGTGCGGGCGCGTCGCGGTGCCGATCAGCGAATAGTCCGAGGCGTAGGTGAGCATCGTGCGATGCAGGGCCGGATCGTCGGGCAGTCGCTCGATCGCCCGGAACCAGACCATCGCGACCGGGTCACCGCCGTCCGGGTCGAGATGCGGCGGGGGCTGGACCATGCGGAAGTCGAAGGGGCCCTCGGCCATCATGAAGCGCGGTGCCGGCACGCCGGGGAAGCGCTCCGTGAACTCCCGGTGCCAGGCCTTCATGTCCTTGAGGGACTCGGGCCGGGGCACCTCGGGCATCGGCGCCTGGTGCGCGAAGCCCTCCTCGGGCCGATGGAAGGACGCGGCCAGGTTGAGGATCTGCTGGCCGTGCTGGATGGCGATGACCCGGCGGCTCGTGTAGGAGCGGCCGTCACGGGCCCGATCGACCTCGTAGATGATCGGCGCGGCCGGGTCACCCGGCCGCAGGAAGTACGCGTGGAGCGAATGCGCGTCGCCCTCCTCGACCGTCCGGGCGGCCGCCGCGAGGGCCTGGGCGAGCACCTGTCCGCCGAACACCCGGGTGGTCCCGATGTCGACGCTCTGGCCCCGGAACAGGTTGGTGTCCAGGGTCTCGAGCGTCAGGTGGTCGATCAGTTCCTGGACGATGCTGCCCATGTCGCGGTCCTCGTCAGGCGGGCCTGAACATCGGCACCTTCTGGCCGCCCTCGGTCGCCTTGAACACCACCTGCACC
>CAZDYQ010000044.1:0-28686 GCA_964509685.1 uncultured Burkholderiaceae bacterium | reverse complement strand
CTGGACGAGGCCGCATCCCCGCTGCGCACATACGAGGTAGCTCTCGGCATCGTTGGTGGCGATCCAGCCGCCGGTGGTGTAGCTGCGCGTCTCGCCGTCCACGACCAGTTCGATCGCGTGGTCCACGGTATCGCCGCGCGAGAAGAAGCCGACCGACTGGTGGTCGGCCAGCTCCTCGGGATGCCGTGGCGTGCCGAAGCGGGCGAGGTACTCCGGACTCGCGCAGAGCACCTGCGGCATGAGGGCGAGGCGTCGCGCGACGAGCGAGGAATCGCGCGGCACGCCCGCGCGGACCACGCAGTCGACGCCTTCGCGTACCAGGTCGATCAGGCGGTCGCCGCTGCTGACCACGAGGTCGATGCCGGGATAGCGGCGACGAAACTCGTCGATCCTGGGGAGTACGATGCCGGTCGCATGCACGCTGACCATGTCCACGCGCAGCGTCCCCCGGGGGTTGGCGGCCACATGGCGCAGCGAGTTCTCGGCATCCTCGAGCTCGGCGAGGACATGCACGCAGCGCTCGTAGAACGCGCGGCCGTCGAGAGTCGGGCGCACCTGGCGCGTGGTGCGCTCGAGCAGCCGAGTGCCGAGCCTGGCCTCCAGCGTCTTGATCGCGTGGGTGGCGGTCGCCCGCGGGATTCCCAGGACGCCGGCCGCGCGGCTGAAGCTTCCCAGCTCGACGATTCGGGTGAAGAGCTGGAGCGAATCGAGACGATCCATGGCGCGGATTGTTAAGGAAATCTGAATGGAGTTGCCAATGTAAGCGTCTTTATCCCGACACTGCAAACAACAAGAATGTTCCGGACCAGCCTCTCCACATGCCACCCGGGAGTCCCTGCATGCTCCGGAACCCGACCGCCGACCGCCTCCCGTACCGCCTCTTCTCGATCCTGAACCTGCGGCGAGGGGAAGCGGGTCCGATGCTCGCGGCGGCGCTGCTCTGCTTCCTCGTGCTCGCCGCGCTGATGCTGCTGCGACCCGTGCGCGATGCGCTCGGCATGGCGGGGGGCATCGAGAGCGTCCGCTGGCTCTTCGCGGGGACCGCCCTGGTCACGCTGTCCGTCAATCCCGTTTTCGGATGGCTCGTGAGTCGCCTGGGACGCATGCAGATCATCGGCGCCACCTACGGCTTCTTCGCGCTGGGCCTCGCCGCATTCTGGATCCTGCTCACGTTGGCGCCCGACGGGGTGGGCGAGCGCAGCGGCCAGGTGTTCTTCGTCTGGTTCAGCGTCCTCAACCTGTTTGCCACGATGGTGTTCTGGGCCCTGCTGGCCGATTGCTTCACGAGCGACCAGGCCAGGCGCCTGTTCGCGCCCGTCTCCGCCGGCGGCACGCTGGGAGCGATCTTCGGGCCCTGGCTCGCCACCCGCCTGGCCGGGCCGGTGGGCACGCCCGGGCTGCTCCTCGTTGCCGGCGCGTTCCTGCTGCTCGCGATCGGCATCGCCCGGCTCCTGCAGCGGCTCGCGCCCTCGGCGCTGCCTCTCCCGGGGTCGGCGCCGGCCGCGATCGTCGCGGCCGCGGACGAGCGCATCGGCGGCAGCGCCTGGGCGGGCGTGGGCGCCGTCTTCCGTTCGCGCTACCTGGCGGGGATCTCGGGATTCGTCCTGCTGATGAGCATCGTCGCGACTTTCGTGTACTTCACCCGGCTGCAGATGGTCGCGGCGGCCTCGGCGAGCCTCGACGAGCGCACGGCGATCCTCGGCGGCCTCGACATGTGGACGCAGGTCGCGGTGCTGGTCCTGCAGCTCGCCCTGACGGGGAAGCTCGTCGAGCGCTTCGGACTGGGCGTGGCGCTGGCGGTCCTGCCGGCGGTCACCGCGCTTGGCTTCGTCGGGCTCGCGTTCCACGGTTCCTTCGCCGTGCTCGTCCTGCTCGAGGCCGGCAATCGCGCGGTCCAGCGCGGCATCACGCGGCCAGCCCGCGAAGCGCTCTTCACCGTCGTGGACCGCGAGGACAAGTACAAGGCCAAGGCCCTCATCGACACCTTCGTCTATCGGGCGGGCGACGTCGCCGGCGCGCAGCTCGAGGGCGTGCTCGGCAAGCTCGGGCTCGCGATGGGGGGCCTGGCCGGCGTCGTCGTGCCGCTGGCGCTCGCATGGATGGCGCTGGCCGCATGGCTGGGGCGTCGCGGCTCGCGCGGCGCGCACAAGGGATCGCCCGGACCGGGGGCGGTCGGCAATCGACTCGTTTCAACAAGGAGAGGATCATGACCGACGCATTGCACACGACAAGAGCTCCCGCTTCGCGCATCGGCTGGCGAAGCCGGATCGCGGGCCTCCTCCTCGGCTGCGCGTTCACGATGGATGGCGCGCTCGGCAGCGCCGCGCCGAGACCCGACTGGGGCGCCGCCGACATGCCGTCGCAGGAGGGCAGGATCTTCCTGGTGACGGGTGGGACCAGCGGGATGGGCTTCGAGGATGCCAGGGCGCTGGCCGCAGCGGGTGCGCAGGTCGTGATCGCGGCGCGCAATGCCGAGCGGGGCGGGGAGGCGATCGAGCGGATCCGCAAGGACGTGCCCGATGCCCGGGTCCGGTTCGAGGCGCTCGACCTGGCCGACATGGCCTCGATTCGAGCCCTGGCCGAGCGCCTGGCGGCGACGCTGCCGCGCCTCGACGGCCTCGTCAACAATGCGGCGATCATGGCGCCGCCACGGCGTGGCACGTCGAGGGACGGCCTCGAGCTGCAGTTCGCGATCAACTACGCGGGACATTTCGCGCTGACTGCCGAGCTGCTGCCGCTGCTGCGCCGGAGCGATTCGCCTCGCGTCGTCACCGTGTCGAGCATCGCGGCGCTGCGCGGCCGGATCGACTTCGACGACCTGCAGTTCGAGCGCGACTACGATCCGTACGGCGCGTATGCGCAGTCGAAGCTCGCGTGCCTGATGTTCGCACTCGAGCTGCAGCGACGCAGCGACGCGCACGCATGGGGCATCACCAGCATCGCCGCGCACCCCGGCGTTGCGGTGACCGAGCTCGTCGAGCGCGGGCCGGGCATCGACAGCGAGTTCGGCCGCAACTGGGCGAAGGACCGCGCGAACTATCCTTCCGCGGCGCAGGGCGCGGTGCCGACACTCTATGCCGCGACCGCGCCCGAAGCGTCGGGCGGAGCCTACTACGGGCCGACCGGCGACAACGAGCGGCGGGGTCCGCTCGGCTTCGCGACCGTTCCGCCCGCGGCGCGGGACACGGCTGCCGCGGCCCGGCTCTGGGAAGCCACGGAGGAGCTCACGGGCGTGCGCTTCGCCCCGCGGGCGCGGTGATGCGCAGGATCGTTCATGGTTAAATCGGCTTTCCGCATCAACCGCGAACGCCCGAGCGGGCGCGCATCGAACGTCGCTACGGAGACAGCATGAAAGCCGTACTTTGCAAGGCCTGGGGACCGCCGGAGACGCTGGTGGTCGAGGAGGTGGCCGATCCGGTTCCGGGTCCCGGCCAGGTCCTGATCGCGGTGAAGGCCGCCGGGGTCAACTTTCCCGACACGCTCATCATCGAGAAGAAGTACCAGTTCGTCCCCGAGCTTCCCTTCTCCCCGGGCGGCGAGGTCGCCGGCATCGTCGAGGCGGTGGGTGAGGGCGTGACCCGCTACAAGCCGGGCGACCGGGTTCTCGCCAGCATCGGCTGGGGCGGCTTCGCCGAGAAGGCGCTGGCCGAGGAAGGGCGCGTCATGCCGATCCCGGGCGACATGCCCTTCGACGTGGCGTCCGCCTTCGTGCTCGCCTACGGCACGAGTCTCTACGCGCTCAAGGATCGCGCCAAGCTGCAGCCGGGCGAGACGCTGCTCGTGCTCGGCGCGGCCGGCGGTGTGGGCATCGCCGCGGTGGAGATCGGCAAGGCGATGGGCGCCAGGGTGATCGCGGCCGCGTCGAGCGAGGACAAGCTTGCGCTGTGCCGCGAGCGCGGTGCCGACGAGTGCATCAACTATGGCAGCGAGGACCTGCGCGAGCGGATCAAGGCGCTCACCGACGGCAAGGGCCCGGACGTGATCTACGACCCCGTCGGCGGCTCGATGACCGAGGCCGCCTTCCGCTCGATCGGCTGGGACGGCCGTCACCTGGTCATCGGCTTTGCCGCGGGCGAGATCCCGAGGCTGCCGCTCAACCTCGCGCTGCTGAAGAGCGGCTCGCTGGTGGGCGTCTTCTGGGGCGCCTTCCTGCGTCGCGACCCGAAGCAGACCGAGCAGCACCTGAAGGACCTGTTCGAGCTCTACACCTCCGGCAAGGTCAAGCCGCCCGTCACCAAGAGCTACACGCTCGAGCAGGCGGGCCAGGCGCTGCTCGACCTGGCCGGCCGCAAGGTCAAGGGCAAGGTGGTGGTGGTACCGGGCTGAGGCTCGGGGCGCAGCGGCGCGGGGCGACGGCACGTCCCTTGCGCCGCATGGCGCATCGCGTCGCGCGGCCGCGCCGACGCTTCTCGAGGGCCGGGCTCGTACCGGCCCTCAGCCTTAGTCCGGCTACGACCGCTGGACGATCGCGAACCGCCGGGCTCGCGAGCAAGATGAAGCTTCGATCACCCCTTCACCGACGGAGCTTCAGATGCACAAGATCCACGCCGCCCGTGGCCAGGGCATGACCGAATACGTCGTCATCGTCGCCTTGATCGCCGTGGCCGCCATCGGGACCTACACGCTTCTCGGCCAGACGCTGCGCAACCAGACCGCCGGCCTCGCGATGGAAGTCTCCGGCCAGGACGCCCAGACGGCGATCGGCCAGGCGCAGACCAGCGCCAATACGTCACAGACCAACGCGAACCAGCGCAAGGGTCTCGACAACTACGAGCTGGGCAACCACTGATCCCGACGGGCGCGGCGGGCCGGGCCATGGAATCCCTCGTTCGCAGCCAGCGCGGGCAGGCGCTGGCGTTCGCCCTGGTGCTGCTGGTGCTGGGCGCGGCCGGACTGTTCTACATGTTCCGCACCGGGCAGACGCTGGCGCACAAGACGCGACTGCTCAACGCGGCCGACGCCGCCGCATTCGGCGCCGCGGTCTGGCGGGCCCGCGTGCTCAACTTCAATGCCTATGCCAATCGCGCCATCATCGCCCAGGAAGTCGCCGTCGCGCAGGCCGTCACGCTGCAGTCCTGGTCGCGCCACTTCGCGCAGTTCAGCCGCAACGCGAGTCGCATGGCGAGCGTCTATCCACCGCTTGCGGCCGTATTCGACACGCTTGCGGACTCCGCCGAGGTGGCGCGCGAGCTCGCCCAGGCCACGGCCGACCTCGAGATTCGCCTGCGCGCGGCGCCCGGGACGGGCTACAAGGATCTCCTCCAGGCCAGCCAGGAACTGCTGACGCTGTCGGCGGGCGTGTTCGGGTCTTCGGCCGTTGCCAACGAGGTCGCGCGCGCGAACGATCCTGCCTTCTTCGCCTTCGCCCTGCCCGATGCGGGCGCGTACAGCGCGTTCACCCGTCGCTACGAGTCCGACGCCGACCGCGAGCGCTTGCGCGACCTCGTCGTCCGCTCGCTCGACGACTTCACGCGTGGACCGCGCGAGACCGATCTCGTCCTCTGGGGCCTGCCATCCAGCTGCGTCCTGTCGATCTCGTCGCCGTCCGCCTGGTTCCAGATGTACCGCAAGCGGGGCGGGACGGCGCTGGCGCCCGGCCTCGATCGCTGGGAGGCCGCCGACACCGCGTCCCTCCACGACAACCGGCGCCGCGGTCTCTTCGGCCAGCGCTGTCGTCGCGTCGAATGGCTGCCGCTCGGCTGGGGCGCTGCCGAGGCCTCGCTCGAGGCGCCGATGGGGCAGGTCGTCGCCCGGGAGGGCGGGGTGGAGATCAATCCCGCGGCACTCTCGTTCGCGGAACGGGAGCTGTCCGATGCCGGCGGCCTGCAGTCCGGGGAATCCGTCCCCATTGCATCGGGGGACTATTCGGGAATCGCGCGCGTGCGCGAGCTCGCCTACGAGAACCTCTCCTCGCAGCGGTATCCGCAGACGCGCGTCGCCGTGCTCGCGCGGGCGGACGCCCCGAGCCTCTTCCGCAATCCCGCACTGGAGCGTCCCGCCGGCCGGCTGCGGCCGCCCGGCGCGCATGCCGGTGGCCGACTGTGGGCGGTGTCCGCGGCCCGCGTGCACTTCGTCCGTCCTCCGTCCGCGCCCGCGCGGCAGGAGTACGCGAGCCTCTACAACCCCTACTGGGAGGCGCGGCTCGCCACGCCGTCGCTGGTCGAGCGCCTGGAGGCTGAGGCCCATGTGGACTGAACGCGCCAGCAGCAGGACATCCTCGGGACAGGCCCTGGTCGAGGCCGTGGTCGGGCTCGCCCTGCTCGCCACCCTCGGCATGCTCGTCGTCCTTCTCGGCAAGTACCAGGCCATCGCCTGGTCGACGATCAATGCATCGCGCACGCTCGCCTTCGGTTGCGCGTTCGCGCCGGCGGGCTGCCAGGCGGGGTCCGCACCGGAGGACCTGGTCGCCTCGATGCGGGAATCGCACTTCGCCGCCACCGAGGCATCCACGGCCTCGGGCCTGCCTGCGCTTTGGCACGACCGCCGAGGCCGACCCATGCTCGACCGCTTCGAAGGGATTTCGGCCGACGTCGGTGCGCCCCCTTTCGATGCGGGCGCATCCGTTGCCACGAGTCGTCGCCTCTCGGGCATCGCGGATCCCGTCGGCGTCGTCGGTCGGCTCGCGGGTCCCGGCCGCTTCGGCTTCGACATTGGCGACGGCCTCCGCCAGGCGCGCGTGCGGGCGCAGGTGCAGCCCGGACATCCCGTCGCGCGTCTCGACGATTCGCTCCTCGGAACCGCGCTGCAGCCGACCGCGACGACAGCGGTGCTCGTGGATCCCTGGTCGGCCTCAGGTCCCTCGGGCGACGACGATTCCGTCGGGGCGCGCGTGCAGCAGGGGCGTCGACTCGCAGGGGCTGCCGAAGCGACGATCCTGGCGGGCTACGCGCCCACGCGCGCCCTGCTGGCGCTCGCCGACCTGCTCGGCCTGGAGTCGGGGACCGATGCATTCCGTCCCGGCGAGATCGATGTGGACCTCGTCCCGGACGACAGGTTGGCGCCATGAAAGCCGATGCCGTTCACCGTCTTGTGGGCGCGGTGCTCGCGGGTGCCTGCGCAGGCGCCTTCGCGCAGGCCGAGGCAGGCACTTCGCCGGTGCCCGCGCGATGGGAGTTGCTCGTTCCGTCCGGCCAGGTGGGTCGATTCGCCCTGCGGGTGGAGCGAGCGGAGTTCGACGGAACGGTGACGCAGGTCGCGGCTCGGCTCGGGCGCGAGTGGGCGCGGGATCCATGGCCCGTCCTGGGCGAGGGCGGGCCCGCCGGCCCGGAGCTGTCGCGGCTCACTCCTGCGGGCATAGAGTCCATCAGCCTCCGGGTCGTGCCGGCCGGCCGTGTCGAGGCCCGGCGCAGCCTGCTCGAGTGGCGCCGCGAGCCGGACGCGTCACCCGCGCCCGCGGGGCTATGGAACGGGGCCCGTGGGTCCGCATTCATTGCTTCGCTCGAGATGCTCGGCGCACCGGTCGCGGGCTTCGCCAGCCGGGACGGGCGCACGAGCAACGTCACGCGGGCATGGGTGGCGCCCGGCGATGTCCAGGCCGCATCGGGCGAGGTCGAGCAGGCGGCCCGGCGTCACGGGCTATCGCGCCTGCTGCGGTTCGATGCACCGGCCGATGCGCCCCGGTCCCTGCGCGGTGGACGCGTCCTCGCCTTCGGCGGCCCCGACACCGCGGCGGTGGCAACGCTCAGTCCATACGCCGGCGGCACCGCCGTCGTCGTGCACTTCCAGGAGCGCCTGCCGTGAGCCGGTCGCCGTCCGTGCTCGGCCAGTCGAGCGTCGAGTACCTCGTGATCCTCGCCTGCGTCGTGGGCGCGATGCTGGCGGTGCCCGACGGAGCGCTTCACGACCTCCTTGCGGCCTTCGCCCGTGCCTATTCCCGCTTCACCGAAGGAGTCTCCAGGCCATGAAACCGATCGACTGTTGGCGGCGCTTCCGGGTGCCATTGTTGTGGATGGGCGCCCTGGGCTTCGGCCTGCTCGGCGCGAGCGGGGCGCGCAGCTACATCGCGGCCGAGCTCGATGCGGCGCGCCAGCGCGTCGACATGGGCGGACAGCTCGTCGAGGTCGTCGTGGCCAAGCGGACGCTCGCGCCCGGCGTCCGGATCGACGCCGACACGATGGCCGTGCGCAAGGTCGCCGCGAGCTACCTGCCGGCCGGAGCGGTCACGCCGGACGAATTCGCGGCCTTCGAGGGCGAGGCGCTGCGGGTGCCGATGGCATCCGGGGAGCCGCTCTTCGCGGCTGCCGTCGCGCCGAGGGACCGCGGCCTGTCGAGTCGTATTCCCCCAGGTACGCGCGCGATGACGGTCGTGGTGGACGAGGTCAACTCCGTGTCGGGAATGCTCCGGCCGGGCGACCGAATCGACCTGATGTTCTCCGTCCGTCCGCGGCCCGGCGCGGGCCTTCCCGTCGGGGAGGTGGCCACGCCCCTGATGTCCAACCTGCTGGTGCTGGCCACCGGCACGCGTACCCAGGTCGATGCGCAGCAGCATCCCGGGGGCCGCTTCGGCGCCATCACGGTCGAAGTGACGCCCGAGCAGGCGCAGCGCCTCATCCTCGCGCAGCGAAGCGGCCGCATCACCGCCCTGCTGCGTCATCCCGACGACCATACCCCGGCCGCGCGCGATGCGCTCGACCTCGACGAGCTGCTCGGTATCGCGAGGCGAGGCAGGCCCGATTCCCCGGAGATCATCGTCGGCGGCAGGGGGCCGATCGGCGCCCGCCCGGCGCCGTTGCCCGAAGCGAGCCTCGCGCCAGTCGGACAGCCCGCCGAGCCCGGTCTCGCCCAGCCCGGAGGCGCCTCATGAGCATGCGAGCCCTGCGGCTTGTCGTACTCGCCACGATCTGGATCGCCAGCCTCCCGGCGGGCGCGACCGGGGACGCTGGCGCAGGGGGCCGGCCCGCCCCCGACAATCCCGTCGAGCTCACGCTCGAAGTGGGGCAGGCCCACCTGATCGAGGTGCCGGGCGTGCGCCGGATCGCGGTCGGCAACGGCAAGACGATCCAGGCGACGGCCATCGACAAGCGCCAGGTTCTCGTGCTGCCCGAAGCGCCGGGCCAGAGCAGCCTGCACCTGTGGCCTCGCCGGGGGCCGCCGCTTGCCTACCGCATCCATGTCATCCCCGCCGAAACGGGACGCCTGCTTGCGGGCGTGCAGGCGATGCTGGGCCACGAGGCCAACCTGCGCGTCGGCATCGTCGGGGAACGCGTCGTGGTCGAAGGCGAGCAGCCGAGCGTGGCGCAGGCCGCGCGCCTTCGCACGCTCATGGAAACCTACCCGGCGCTGGTCAACCTGGTCGGCGAGGCGGGTCGCGAGCGCATGATCGCGATGGATGTGCGGATGGTGGAGATCAAGCGCAGCGCGCTCGAGAACATCGGCGTGCGCTGGGATCCGAGCGCGAACGGTCCGAGCTTCGGCATCGTCGGGGACATCCATCGAGGGTCGGCCTTCGATCCGGGAGGGGCTGCCGCCGGCGTGGGGCTCGAGACCGGTTCGGGGGTTGCCCCGTTCTCCGCGCTCTTCGGCATCGCGACATCCATTCGATCGATGATCAACCTTCTCGAGCAGAGCGGCGATGCGGTGGTGCTTGCCGAGCCGCGGCTCTCCTGTCGCAGCGGCGCGACCGCGCGCTTCGTCGCGGGCGGCGAGCTGCCGATCCCGCAGGCGGGCAACCTCGGCGCCATCGACGTCCAGTTCAAGGAGTACGGCGTCAAGTTCGATATCAGCCCGGTGGCCGGTTCCGACGGCCTCATACGCGCCAAGGTCGCGACCGAGATCTCCTCGATCGACTTCGACGTCCAGGTCAAGGACGTGCCCGGCCTGCTCAAGCGACGCGCGGAAACCGAGGTCAGCCTGCGGGAGGGCGAGACGCTGATCATCGCCGGGCTGCTGCGCCAGGACGCCGCCGGGCATGTCGACAAGGTTCCCGGGCTCGGCGACGTGCCGGTGCTCGGAGCGCTGTTCCGGTCGCGCATGTATCGCGAACAGCAGACGGACCTGGTGGTGTTCGTGACGCCGCGCTTCATCGAGGACCCTGAACTCGAGGCGAACGCGCGCCGGCAGGAGCTCGACTCGCGCATGGCCGCGGTGAGGGACATGCTCGCCGGCGAGGGCGCGGGCCCCCAACCCACCGATGAATCCGGGAATCCCTATGCTGACGCTCTCTATTGAGACCGAGCCCGGGGCGGCGACCGCGATCGTGATCGACGAGTTCCCGTGTCGTATCGGGCGTCATCGTTCGCACCCGGTCGTCCTGTCGAGCTGGCGCGTGGCGCGCACCCATGCGGAGATTCGACGCACGGGGGATCGCTGCTCGATCGTCGATCTCGGGTCGCTCGGCGGCACCACCGTCAACGGGGAGCGGATCAACGAGTACGGGCCCTTGCTCGAGGGCGACGAGATCGTGATAGGCGGTTTCCTGCTGCGGGTGCTCGGCACCGAGGCGGGGGAGGGCGCCGCCGGGTCGGAGCGCCACGGCGGCGCGGTGGCGGCGTTGTCGCGGCCCGCCGCGACCTCACCGGCCGACGATGCGCCGCTCGAGGCGCGACGCCTCCTGCATCGGCGCCTGCTGGCGCAGATCGACCTGCGGCGCCACGAGATCCGCCATCTCGAGACCACCGAGCTGCGCGCGCGCCTGCGCGGGATCCTGGAGGGGATCATCGAGGCCGACCCGGGGATCGTGGGCGACACCGATTCCGGGCGGCTGGTCGAGGCGCTCATCGACGAGGCGATCGGCCTCGGGCCACTCGAAGTCCTCCTCGGCGACGACACGATCAGCGAAATCATGGTCAACGGCACGGACGGCGTCTACGTGGAGCGGGAGGGCGTGCTTCAGCGATCGGAACTGCGCTTCTCCAGCGAGGACGCGATCCGGTCGGTCATCGACAGGATCGTGACGCCGATCGGCCGGCGCATCGATGACGGCTCCCCGATGGTGGATGCGCGCCTGCCGGATGGCTCGCGCGTCAACGCAATCATTCCGCCCCTGGCCATCCGCGGGCCGGCCATCACCATCCGGCGCTTCAATGCCCGCGTCTTCGAACCGGACGACCTCGTTCGCCTCGGCACCGCATCGCCCGCCATGATGGATTTCCTCGGTGTCTGCGTGCGAAGTCGCCGCAACATCGTGGTATCCGGCGGCACGGGCTCCGGCAAGACGACGCTGCTCAACGTGCTCTCGAACCTGGTGGGCGACGGCGAGCGCATCGTCACCATCGAGGATGCCGCCGAGTTGCGCCTGCGGCATGCGCACATCGTCGCCCTCGAGTCGCGGCCGCCGAATACCGAGGGGAAGGGCCAGGTCACGATTCGCGACCTGGTACGCAATGCGCTGCGCATGCGGCCCGATCGAATCATCGTCGGCGAGTGCCGGGGCGGCGAGGCGCTGGACATGCTCCAGGCGATGAACACGGGCCACGACGGCTCGCTCACTACCGTCCATGCCAACAGTCCGCGCGACGTGGTCGCCCGGCTCGAAGTCATGGTGCTGATGGCGGGCGTCGACATCCCGGTGCCTGCCATTCGCGAGCAGATCGCCTCGGCCGTGGACATCGTCGTCCAGCAGGCGCGGCAGGCCGACGGCGTGCGCCGCATCACCGAGATCACCGAGATCACCGGGATGGAGGGGGGCCGCATCCAGATGCAGCCGATCTTCCGCCTGCACCATGGTCGCTCCCCCGCTGGTCGGGCGCTCCCGACGTTCGCGGCTTGCGGGCATGTCCCGGGCTTCTACGACGCGCTCGCCGAAGCGGGGATGCAACTCGACTACAGCCTGTTCAGGGAGGCCGCATCCGCATGAGCATCGACACCGTCGTCCTGCTCGCGTTCGTTGCCAGCCTGGCCGCGTTCGTCGCCGTGGCGGTTGCGTTGCCGGCACTCCTCGAGAGGTACCGCAGGCGATTCTCCAGCGACATCGATCGCGCCCTCGGCCGTTCCTTCGTGTTCGTGGAGTCGGATCGCCTGCTGCTTGTCCACCTGGCCCTGGTCGTGGCGCTCGTCGGCCTCGCGGGATGGGCGACCAGGTCCGTCGGGCTCGCCGTCGCGGTGGCGATCGCGCTCGCCGCCGTGCCGCGCGTTGCCCTGGCCGTGCTGCGAAGGCGCAGGCGGCAGCGGTTCCGGCAGCAGATCCCGGAGCTTATCGACCTGTTCGCGGGCGGACTGCGCGCCGGGCATGGTCTGGTCGCCGTCACCGCGGAGCTCTCGCGTCGCATGCCGGCGCCGGCATGCCAGGAGCTCGCCCTGATCCAGCGCCAGCAACGCATGGGCATGCGGTTCGACGAGGCGCTCGCCGGCCTCGCGCGACGAATGCCACTCGAGGAAACGGTGCTGTTCGTCACCGCCCTGCGGCTCGGGGCGAGCGCGGGGGGAGACATGGCGCAGACGCTCGAGTCGCTCGCCGCGGCGGTGCGAAGCAAGCTCGCCCTCGAAGGCAAGGTGAGGGCGCTGACGGCCCAGGGGCGGCTGCAGGCCTGGGTCATGGGGCTCCTGCCCTTCGTGATGATGGCCTTGCTGACGATGGTGGAGCCCCGCATGGCGGACATGCTGCTGGGCACCAAGGCGGGGCTCGCCGTGTGCGGATTCGTGCTGCTCAGCGAGGCGATCGGGGTCGCGATGATCCGGCGAATCGTCACGGTCGACATCTAGGTGACGCCATGGACGACGCTCGGCTCCTGCTGGACAGCTTCCTCGCCCCCGCCAACCTGGCGGTCATGTCCTTCGGCATCGCCTGCGCCTTGCTGGTGGTCGGGTCCAGGGCCCTGCTCGTCGAGTCCGCCGGTCGCGAGCGCGCCGCCGATCTCCCGCCGCCCGCCTGGCGCCACGTATGGCGGCTCGTCGGCATGGTATCGATCGCCTGCCATCCCTTCGTGGGGCCCGGGCTTCGCCTGCGCGTCGAGCGCAAGCTGCGTTCGGCGGGCCTGGAGTTCGCGGTGCTGCCGGACGAGTGGGTGGCCGCGAGCCTGCTCGCGGCCGTGGCCGGAGCGACCATCGGTTCCGTGTTGGCGACGCTCACGGGCATCGCGATGACGGCCGGCGCGCTGCCCGCGGCGCTGCTGGGCCTGCTCCTGCCGCAGGCCGCCCTCGGCGACCGGATTCGCGAGCGCCGCCGGATCATGGCGTGCCAGCTGCCCTTCGTGCTCGACCTGGTCACCCTCGGCGTCGAATCCGGACTCAATCCGTCGGCCGCCATCACGCTCGCCGTGGCGCATGCGCCGGCGGGCCCCATGCGTGACGAGCTCGCGCGTGTCCTGCGAGACGTGCGAGCCGGGCGGCCGCGCGCCGAGGCGCTGCGCCTGCTTGCCGAGCGAACCGAGACGCCCGGCGTGGCCAGCTTTGCGGCCGCCATGCTGAGCGCCGAACGCCAGGGGCTTGCCCTTGCGCCCCTGCTGCGCGCACAGGCCCAGCAGCGTCGCAGCGAGCGGTTCCTGGCGGCGGAGAAGCGCGCGATGGAGGCCCCGGTCAAGCTGCTGCTGCCGCTGGTGGCCTTCATCTTCCCGGGCACGTTCGCGGTGCTGCTCTTTCCCATCGCGATGCAGCTGGTGCAGGAGGGTCTCTTCTGATGCGCCAGTGCCGGCTCGCGCTCCTGCCCTCGGAGGGAACCGTTCTCGAGGTGCTCGTGGCCGAACGCCTTGCCGATCGCCTGCGCGGGCTCCTCGGTCGCGAATGGCTCGCCCGGCGCCATGCACTCTGGATACGTCCGTGCCGCCTGGTCCATACGTTCGGCATGCGCGAACCGATCGACCTGGTGTTCGTCGACCGGTACGGCCGCATCGTCCGGGTGGACGCCGGCGTCATGCCGCGTCGGATGCGCGGCTGCCTTGCGGCCCACGGCGTTCTCGAGCTGACCGCGGGGTCCGCTCGTCGGCTCGGGCTGGATGCACCATCGGCGCGCCTCGCCTGTCGCCTTCCCGACGACGCGCCCGTGTCCGGGCGGGCCTCGCGCCAATGAAGGCCATGCGTGGCCCGGTCCGGGGAGCGGCGTCGGCGGAATGGCTGGTCGTGGCACCGGCCGTCCTGGCGGTGGGCTTCGGGATCCTGCAATGGGCCGTGCTGATGCACGGCAGGTCGAGCGTGGAGTACGCCGCCTTCGAGGGGGCGAGGGCCGGTGCCACGGCGCATGCAGACCCCGGCGCCATCGTCGAGGGTATTGCGACGGGCCTGGTCGCGATTCGCGGTACGGAGATCACTTCCATTCCCGTGAGCGCGAGCCGCGCGGGCGCAGCGGCGCTCTTTCGTCAGGAGCTAGCCGATGGCGTGGCCATCTGGCGCCAGCTGAGGCCTCGCACCGAAGACTTCGTCGACTGGGCCGTGCCGGCCCGGGACGCTGAGGGCATGCCGCTTCCGGGCGTCGTCGAGATCCCGAACGACAACCTGCGCTTTCGGGGCAACGACCTCGGCGCGGCATCGGGCCGCAGCCTCCTCGAGGCCAATGTGCTGGAGGTCGAGCTCGTCTACGGCTGGCCGATGCGGGTTCCGCTGATCGGCAGCCTCGTGGTGCGCTGGATGGAATGGTTCGACGGCTGCGAGGGCGGCGCCGCGCCGGAGACGGGATCCCGCCCCTGGGGGCGGGCAGCCTGGCGCATCGCAGGGGGCGGCTGGCGTTGCCCCTTCTACCGCGCCGGCGGTGTGCCGCGTTGGCCGATTCGCGTCGTGGCGCGCGCCCGGATGCATACGCCGGCCCGCCATGCCGCCGCCGCGGAGGGCAACGCCGCCGCGGCCGAGGGCGATCGGGACGGCGCCGGGGCGGTCGCGTCCGCGCCCGCTCCTGTCGCGCCCGGGCCCGGGTCGGGGCCGGAACAGCTGCCGGAGGGGGATGACACGGGATTCGGCGAGACGGGGCCCGAGCTCGTCGGCGTTATCGACGACGTCAGCGACGACACTCCCGATGGTCCGGAGCCCGCAGGGGCAGGGGCTGGCTCGGTCGATGGATCCGCCCGGCCGGACCGGCCGCCGGAGGTGGCGAGCGTCACCGGCCGGGCGGACATTTCCCAGCCGGGCGAATGCTTCGCGACGTCAGGTGAGCCCGAAGTGGATGTTCGCGACGAGGAAGCCGCGCTTGCTGCCGCAGTCGAAGCGCTTGCCGCCGAATCGATAGCCGTAGAGGCCCGGTGACTCGATCTGCTTGGCCAGGGCATCGGTCAGCTGGATTTCGCCGCCGGCGCCGGGCTCCTGGTTCTCCAGCGTCTCTAGCACGCTCGAGTGGAGGATGTAGCGGCCGACCACGGCGTTGGTGGAGGGCGCCTGGTCCACCGGCGGCTTCTCGACGATGCCGCGCAGCTTCATCTGCTGTCCGTCGGTGGAGGAGGCATCGACGATGCCGTATTTCGACACGTCGGCCTGCGGCACCTGCTCGACCGCCACGACGGAAGCCTGGTGCTCCATCGCCACCGGCAGCATCTGCTTGAGAACGCCCTCGGGATAGCCGTCGATCAGGTCGTCGGGGAGCAGGACGGCGAAGTATTCATCGCGGCCGATCATGGGGGCCGCGCACAGCACCGCATGGCCGAGGCCGAGCGGCTGGGGCTGGCGCACGAACAGCACCTTCACATGCGGCGGGATGATGTTGCGCACGAGTTCGAGCGCCTCGGTCTTGCCCTTGGCCTCGAGCTCGGCCTCGAGCTCGGGTGCTCGGTCGAAGTAGTCCTCGACGGCTCGCTTGGATCGCCCCGTGACGAAGATCAGCGTGTCGCAGCCCGCCTCGATCGCTTCATCGACCGCGTACTGGATGATGGGCCGATCGACGATCGGCAGCATTTCCTTTGGGATAGACTTCGTGGCGGGCAGGAATCGGGTTCCCAGGCCCGCCACGGGAAAGACGGCTTTGCGCAGTTTCATTTCGCTGGCTGGTTCGGTGTTCGTCGAAGGGCTGTCCATCTCGCGGAATCGAATCTAATGGGTTTGGCGGGCGATCGCCACCGCATGCAAGGCAAATGCCCGCTCGGTGCGACGAGCGGCACCGTCGATGGATTCGAACGGAGCGGAAACGGCATGGCCCCAGGCGCCCGTCGCCGCGACCGCTCACTGCCGCCCCAATTGCTGGAGAATTGTTCCCGATGATACCTGTCGTACTGTCCGGCGGCGCCGGCACCCGTCTCTGGCCGGTCTCGCGCGAGGCCTTTCCCAAGCCGTTCATGCGGCTGGGCAACGGCCCGAGCCTGCTTCAGCGGACCCTCTCGCGCGCCGCCCCGCTGGCCGACGGCCATGCCTGCATCGTCACGAACGAGGCCTATGCCTTCAAGACGCGCGACGAGATCGCGGCGGTGAAGGGGCTGGCTTCGGTACGGACCACGCAGCTCCTGGAGCCGACCGGGCGCAACACCGCTCCGGCCGTCGCCGTCGCCGCGTTGTGGGCACGGTCGATCGATCCCGAGGGGGTCATGCTCGTGCTGCCCGCCGACCATCTCATTCCGGACGAGGCCGCCTTCCAGACCGCCGCGCGCGCCGCGGAAGCGATCGCCCGCCAGGGCGAGATCGTGCTCTTCGGCATCCATCCGACCGGTCCCGAAACCGGCTTCGGCTACCTGGAGCTGGGCGAGGCGCTGGGCAACGGCGGCTACCGGGTGGCGCGATTCACCGAGAAGCCCGATGCGGAGAAGGCCGCCGAGTTCGTCGCCAGCGGGCGCTTCGCCTGGAACAGCGGGATGTTCTGTTTCTCGGTGACGACGATCCTGGAGGCCTTCCGCGAGCATGCGCCCGATGTGCTCGAGGCTGCCGAGAAGGTCTGGGCCGCCGCGGCCGACGGCGCCGTCAACGACCCGCCCCACGGCGCTCCCGGCGCGAGCGCGAGCGAGATCCGGCTCGATGCCGAGGCCTTCGCCGCCATGCCGGACATCTCGATCGACTACGCGATCATGGAGCGCGCCGACCATGTGGTCGCCGTGCGCGCGGGCTTCGGCTGGAGCGACATCGGCTCATGGCGCGCGATCGCCGAGCAGCTGCCGAGCGACGAGCGCGGCAACACCGCCATCGGCGAGGTCATGACGGTGGGTACCCGAAACACGCACATCCAGACCGAGGACCGCCTGGTCGCGGCGGTGGGCGTCGACAACCTGCTGATCGTGGACACGCCCGACGCCCTGCTGGTCGCCGACAAAAGCGCCTGCCAGGACGTGCGCGAGATCGTCGGCCGGCTGAAGGCCGCCTCGCACGAGGCGGCGCTCATCCATCGCACGGTGGCGCGGCCATGGGGCACCTATACCGTGCTGCACGAAGGGCCCCGCTTCAAGATCAAGCGTATCGAGGTCAAGCCCGGCCAGCAGCTCTCGATGCAGATGCACCATCATCGCAGCGAGCATTGGGTCGTGGTCTCGGGAACGGCGCTCGTCACCTGTGGCGAGAAGCGGTCGCTCCTGTCGGCGAACGAATCCACCTACATCCCGATCGGCACGAGGCACCGGCTGGAGAATCCCGGCAAGGTTGACCTGGTGATGATCGAGGTGCAGTGCGGCGAATACCTGGGCGAGGACGACATCGTCCGGTTCGACGACCGTTACGGTCGCGCCTGATCGCCCTTGGAACGGCGCCGGAACCGGCGCCGGTCCGTCACATGCTGCGTTTCGCGGGCCGCTTGGCCGGCTTCGGCCGGGTGCCGATGCGAAGCGCCCGGGGCGCCTCGGCGCTCCTCCCGGACTTCGCGTCCTTCGACCCGGATGCCGCCTGGGTGCGTGCGACCGGGGTCTTGGCGCCGGACGACTTGCCGGCGCTCGCGCGCGTCGCCGGCGCGGCCGAGGCAACCGCCTGCGAGGCGACGACGCGCCGCCGTCCGCTGGCATCCGTGACGATGGTGGCGACCGAGGCTGGCCGCACCTTCAGGCGCGTGCCGGCGCGGACGGTGGTGACCTTGCTGCCCAGGCCGTTGAGCGCGCGCAGGCGACTGGTGCTGGTGCCCCAGCGCCGGGCGATCTTCACGAGGGATTCGTTGCGCCTGGGCACGTAGTAGCGGGCGGGGGTCTCGACCCGCTCGATCAGCTTCGCGCCGGCGAAGCTCTCGATCCTCGATTCGTCGAGCACCTTGTCGTGGGGTGCGAGGATCTGGCTGCCGGCGAGCAGCGTCGCGCCGGGCCGCAGCCCGTTGGCCTTGCGCAGCTCCTCGACCGATACCGAGAACTTCCGGGCGACGCTGCTCAGGGTGTCGCCCTTCTGCAGGGTGTAAGGCTGCCAGGTGGCGAACACCCCGCCCGCGGCCTCGTGCGCCTTCATGGCCTCGACGAAGCCCTCGAGCCGGTCGGCCGGCAGGATGATGCCGTGGTTGCGGCTTGCCGAAATCACCGGCCGGTGATGCGCCGGATTGAGCGCGACGAACTCCTCGACGCTCATCTGCGCGAACTCGGCCGCCAGTTCGAGATCCATCGGGCGCAGCTTGTCGATGGTGACGAAGTAAGGCTTGTCGGGCAGGTAGGCGAGCGGAACGGACAGCTCTTCGGCGCGCGCCACGATGTTCTTGAGCGCGATCAGCTTGGGCACGTAGTGCCGCGTCTCGCGCGGCATGCGCAGGTGGAGGTAGTCGTCCGGCTTGCCCTGGCGCCGGTTCGCCTTGCGAGCACGCCCCACCGCGCCTTCGCCCCAGTTGTAGGAGGCGAGCGCGAGGAACCAGTCGTTGTCGTTGAGCCCGTAGATGTACTCGAGATAGTCGAGCGCGGCGCGTGTGGACTGGACGACATCGCGCCGATTGTCCACCCACCAGTTCTGCTTGAGGTCGTATGCCTTGCCGGTCGAAGGAATGAACTGCCAGAGTCCGGCCGCCTTGGCGTGCGAGGTGGCCCCGGGGTTCATCGCGCTCTCGATGAACGGCAGCAGGGCGAGCTCGGTGGGAAGGCCACGCTTTTCCACCTCGTCGACGATGTGGAAGAGGTACGGCCGGCTGCGCTCGATCATGCGCTCCAGGTAGTCGGGCCGCGAGAGGAGCTTGCGCTCGTGGAAGGCGACCAGCTCGGAGTCGAGCTCCGGCATCGCGAAGCCCGCGCGAATCCGGTCCCACAGGTTGCCGACGGGCTCGAGCGCGTTGGCTTCCTCGACATGGAGCGTGTCCTCGCCGTCGGCGATGGTCGTGCCGGTGTCGGCGACCACCTCCTCGGGCAGGGTTCCTTCGGGAAGAATTCCCGCAGGGGCCTGCGACGCGTCCTCGCCGGCGGTCGGCACGGCGCCGGCATCGGTGCGGCTGACCACCGGGGCGCCGTCGCCGGCGCCCTGTGGAGCGATGGTGCCGCAGGCGCCCAACGCAAGCAGCGCGCAGGCGAGGGGAATGCGCAGCACGCGGGCAATGGCGGCGAGGGGGAATGCCGCGACGGGGCGACTCGAAGCGGAGTCCGGGCCGGGGGGCCGGAGGTCGGATTCTTCCAGGGGATGGCGACTTGGCAACGGCGTCTTCCGGGCTCGGTCAGGCGGGTCGACTCAGGCGCCCGGGCAAAACGTCCGGCCGCGGCATGCGCCGGCCACGGCGCGTGTCGGCCGGCAGAATCCTATGCAATCGCACCAGGGGGGTCAAGCGGGATGCGGAGACGATCGACGGACGATTCCGCCCGTCGGACGCGACCTGTCCTCGGCGCGCGTGTTGCGGCCAAGTGCGTGCGCGCTAGAACTCGTCCTTCCAGGCGCGCAGCGCGGCGAAGCGCTCGACCGGGCCGGCATGGCTCTCGACGCCGCGTTCCGCGAGACGCGCCACGATCGCCGGGCTCCCGGTGCGCAGGAACGGGTTGGTCCGCTTCTCGATCCCGATCGCCGACGGCACCGTCGGGATGTCGCGCTCGCGCACGGCGCGCGCCTCCGCGAGACGCTCGGCGACCGCGTCCTCGCCCGGCTCGGCCGCGCTCGCGAAGGCCAGGTTCGACAGCGTGTATTCGTGGGCGCAGTAGACCAGGGTGTCGTCCGGCAGCGCGGCGAGCCGTTCGAGCGACCGATGCATCTGCGCCGGCGTGCCCTCGAACAGGCGCCCGCAACCGGCGGCGAACAGCGTGTCGCCGCAGAACAGGACGCCGCGCGGATCCTCCGCGCCCAGGCGCTTGCCGTAGTAGGCGATATGCCCCAGGGTATGGCCGGGCACGGCGATGACCTCGAAATCGATGTCGAAGTGGTCCAGCACGACCCGGTCGCCGTCCCCGAGGGGATGGTCGATGCCCTTGATCGGGTCGGCCCGCGGCCCATACACGGGACACCGGTGGCGGGCCACCAGCGCCGCCACGCCGCCGGTGTGATCGGCATGGTGGTGGGTGAGTAGAATCGCATCGAGGGACAGGGACGAGGCATCGAGCGCCCGCTCGATGGCCCCGGCGTCGCCCGGGTCGACGACCACCGCCCGGGACCCCGTCGAGTCGACGATCAGCCACAGGTAGTTGTCGCGAAACGCCGGCACCGGCCGGACTCTCGGGTGCGGTGCGGGCACGTAGCGAAAGGATTCGGACGAAGTCGACATGAGCGTGAACCAGGCCCCCGAAGGGGAAGCGGACAACGGACGGGCTTCGGCCATTATAGGTTTGCAGGCCTGGCGGGAGTGGCTCGCCTCGCCCGTCGGGCGCTACGTCCTGGAATGGGAGCAGGCCTGCTACGACCATGCGGTGGCCGACCTGTTCGGCTATGTCGCGCTCCAGCTCTCCTTGCCGGAACTCGACACCCTGCGCAACAACCGCATGCCGAGCCGCCTCTACGGACTGTCGCGCGCCGACGCCTCGGCCGGGCAGGGCAGCGTGGTCAGCACCTCCGTGCTGCTCGAGGACAACGGCGAGCTGCCGTTCCGCGACCAGTCGCTGGACCTGGTGACCCTGCCGCACGTCATCGAGTTCTCCAGCGATCCCCACCAGCTCCTGCGCGAGGTGGACCGTGTGCTTCGGCCCGAGGGCCGGGTGGTGCTCACCGGGTTCAATCCGATCAGCCTGTGGGGGATTCGCAGTGCCATCCCCTCGGGGCTGCTGCGCCCGCTCCTTCCGCGGCAGAGCCAGATGATCGCGCTGCCGCGCCTGCGCGACTGGTTCAAGCTCCTCAGCTTCGAGTTCGAGCGTGGCCGCTACGGCTGTTACCGGCCACCGTGCCGCAGCGAGCGATGGCTCGAGCGCACGCGCTTCATGGAGGCGGCGGGCGACCGCTGGTGGCCGATCTGCGGCGCCGTCTACAGCATCAGCGCCGTCAAGCGGGTGCGCGCCATGCGGCTCGTCGGGCCGGCCTGGGCGAAGCCGGCGCGGGCCGGGGCCCGGGCGCTGCCGGTGGCATCCCCGCAGTTCGGCCCGCGGGAGACGACGCCCATACCGCGGCGGCGCCCGGACGACCGTCCCGACTGATCCGGCCGCGCCGGCGGCCCGGCGATCGAGGTAAGCGCCCGGCCAGCCGGCGTTCAGTCGGCGTAGAGGTCCGCCCTCGACATGGGCAGGTCGATCTCGAGCCCCGACGGGCCCTGCCGCGGCTTGGCCGCCAGCAGCTGGTACACATTGACCCAGCCATGGGCGAATCCGTATGCGCAGCCCGCGAGATAGACACGCCAGATGCGCAGTCGGCGCTCGCCCGCCAGTTCGACCAGTTCCGGCAGCTGTGCCTCGACGGCATCGGACCAGAACTGGAGGGTACGGGCATAGTGGCGCCGCAGCGATTCGGCGTCGGCCAGTTCCAGCCCGACGCGCGAGAGGTCCGAGATGGCGCGCGAGACATGGGGAAGCTCCCCGTCCGGGAACACGTACTTCGCGATGAAGTCGCCCGCGCCTCGTCCGACGCTGCGATCGTCGGGATCGGCCGAGGTGATGCCGTGCTGGAGGGTCAGGCCCCCGGGCTTGAGCAGGCGGTGCACGATGCCGAAGTAGGTCGGCAGGTTCTTGAGCCCGACATGCTCGAACATGCCGATCGAGCTGATGCGGTCGTACACCTCCGAGCCGGGGATGTCGCGGTAGTCGGTGAGCTGGATCTCGACGGAGTCCTCCAGGCCGGCCTCGCGCACCCGCTCGCGGGCCAGGTCGTACTGGTTCTGCGACAGGGTGACGCCGAGGACCCGCGCGCCATGGTGCTTCGCCGCGTGGATCGCCAGGGCGCCCCATCCGCAGCCGATGTCGAGCAGCGTCATGCCCGGGCGCAGCCGCAGCTTGCGGCAGACATGCTCGAGCTTCGCACGTTGCGCCTCGACGAGGCTTTCGTCGCCGCGCGGGAAGTAGGCGCACGAGTACACCATCGCCGGGTCGAGCCAGCGCGAATAGAACTCGTTGGAGACGTCGTAGTGGTACTCGATCGCCTTCTTGTCGGTGCTGCGGGTATGCTTGGCGAGCCATTCCGGGAGCTTGCCGAGTCCCTTGCTCTCGTCCGCTTCGTCGGCGAGCGCCGCGGCCACCTCGATGATGTCGCGGACATTGCCTTCCACGTCGAGCTCGCCTTCGACGAAGGCGGTTCCGAGTGAGTCGAGGGTAGGATTGATCAGCCGCCGGGCCGCAGCCATCTCGCGCAGGGTCACCGTGACGACCGGATCGTCGCCCAGGTCGATCGTCGTGCCGTCCCATAGCCGGATGCGCAACGGAATGGACCGCTTCTCGCGCACCTGCGCGAGGTACTTCGACAGCTGCTTCTCCAGCAAGGGGCTCCTCCCTTCGGTCGGCTAGAATCGGTTCAGGATCAGGCCCATCCGTCACGGATCGCCGATCCGAAGGTGTACTACATAACCAAAAGCCCTTGTGCTGGCAAGCTCCCGGAAATCATGGCGAAAATCGACATCTACACGGACGGTGCCTGCAAGGGCAACCCGGGTCCCGGCGGCTGGGGCGCGCTCCTGGTGAGCGGCGAGCACCGCAAGGAACTCTTCGGGGGCGAGGCGCTCACCACCAACAACCGGATGGAGCTGCTCGCCGTCATCCGGGCGCTGGAGGCCCTCAAGGGTCCGGGCGAGCTGCGTATCCACACCGATTCCCAGTACGTCCAGAAGGGCATCACCGAGTGGCTGCCCAACTGGAAGAAGCGGGGCTGGAAGACCGCCGATCGCAAGCCGGTGAAGAACGCCGACCTCTGGCAGCGCCTCGACGAGCTGGCGGCCCGGCATCGCATCGACTGGCACTGGGTCCGCGGCCATGCGGGCCACCCCGGTAACGAGGCGGCCGACGCGCTCGCCAATCGGGGCGTGGAGGCCGTCCGCCGAGGCGCCGGTCCCGTCCGCGCGAGCGCAGGAGCCTGACATGACCGCCTCGGGTCCCTTCGATACCGTCGAGCGTGAAGTCGGCGCCGGCGCGCCCGGCGCCGCCGTGATCTGGCTGCACGGCCTCGGCGCCGACGCGAACGACTTCGTGCCCGTCGTGCCGATGCTCGGCCTGGACGACGGGCCGGGCGTACGCTTCGTGTTCCCGAACGCCCCGGTGCGCCCGGTCACCATCAATGGCGGCATGCCGATGCGCGCCTGGTTCGACATCCGCGAACTGGGCGGGCGCGATCTCGACGAGCAGGGCATTCGCGCCTCGGCCGCGGCGCTCGATGCGCTCGTCGAGCGGGAGAGGCAGCGAGGCATCGAGTCCTCCCGCATCGTCCTCGCCGGTTTCTCGCAGGGCGGGGTGATCGCGCTGCATGCGGGCCTGCGGCATCCCCGGCCGCTCGCCGGCATCATCGCGCTTTCGACCTTTTTCGCCCTGGCCGACGCCTTGCCGGGCGAGGCATCGGAGGCGAATCGCGCCATCCCGATCTTCATGGCCCATGGCCACCACGACGCCATGATTCCCGCGGCTCGCGCCATTGAGTCCCGCAATCGGCTGCTCGCGGCCGGCTATCGCGTGGACTGGCACGATTATTCGATGGGCCACGAAGTCTGCATCGAGGAGATCAACGCGATCGGCGCATGGCTGCGCGAGCGCCTCGCCTGACCGTCGCCCGCCTGCCGCCCGTCGCACCCGGCCCGGCCGGCCGTCGGCGACGGCCGGGCATGAGCGGGCCGCGTCGCGGGGCGAACGGTCGAAGCGACCGGCTGCCGGGGGAACGTGCCGGTCGTCGGGGAAATCCAACGTGTCGGCCGGAGCGGCCAGCGGCTATGCTACGAGGCATTCTCCGGTTCGTGGGTCCATGAAGAGCAAGCGTCGTTCTCGCTGGGTTCCGCTCCTCGTGCTCGTCGTGGGCGCGACCGCGGCCGTCGTCGCGGCGACCCGGCCGTGGGCTCAGTGGAGCCGTGCCGAGGCGGCCGCGCAGGCCCCGGTCGCGCTGGCCGAGCCGGTGGTCGATGTCGAAATCGCCACGGCGCGCCAGCGCCTGATGCGCGACGAGATCTCGGCGGTGGGCACCCTGCGGGCGGCCGAGTCGGTCATGCTCCGGCCCGAGATCGCCGGACGAATCGACAGGATCCATTTCCGGGACGGGCAGGCGGTGCGGGCCGGCGACCTGCTGGTCTCGCTCGACGCCACCGTGATCGGCGCCGAGGTCGAGCAGGCCCGCGCCGAGCTCGACCTCGCCCGATCGAACGTGCGGCGCACGCGCGAGCTCGCCAACCAGCGTTTCGTCAGCGCGCGTTCCCTCGACGAGGCGGAGTCCTCGATGCGGGTGCTGGAAGCCAAGCTCAAGCTCGCGCAGGCCCGGCTCGGCAAGACCCAGATCAGGGCGCCGTTCGATGGCGTCCTGGGGCTGCGGCAGGTCAGCGTCGGCGACTACGTCGAGGCCGGCACGGATCTCGTCCGGATCGAGGACCTTTCCTCGATGGAGGTCGACCTGCGGCTGCCCGAACGCTTCCTCGGCGAGATCGACCAGGGCCAGCTGATCCTGCTGACGCTCGACGCCTATCCGCAGGCGAGCCTCAAGGCGCGCCTCGTCGCCATCGATGCCCAGGTGGACGCGGGCGGGCGGGCGTTGCTGGTGCGCGGACGGCTCGAGTCGACCGATACCAAGCTGCGTACCGGCATGTTCGCGCGGGCGAGGCTCGTCACCGGGGAGTCGCCCGATGCGGTGGTGATCCCGGAGGAAGCGCTGGTGGTCGGGGCCGACGAGTCCCATGTGTTCGTGGTGGAGGGTGATCGCGCCCGTCGCGTCGTCGTGCGCACGGGCCGGCGCACCGCCGGCGTGATCGAGATCGTCTCAGGCCTGTCGCCGGGCGACCGGGTCATCGTCGCGGGCCACCTGAAGCTGCGCGGCGAGAGTCCGCGCGTGAACGCGGTCGTCCCGGCGCCGGCGCCGGCGGCATCCGCCCGCTGAGGCCGGCGCGGTCCTTCGATGCGCCTGTCCCATACCTGCATCCAGCGCCCGGTCTTCGCGACCGTGCTGGCCATCATCATGATGCTGGTGGGGGCGGTGAGCTTCGACCGCCTGCAGGTGCGCGAGTATCCCCAGATCGAGGAGCCGGTCGTCACGGTGCGCACCGAGTATCTCGGCGCCTCGGCGGAGATCATCGAGTCGCAGGTGAGCAAGCCGCTCGAGGATTCGATCGCGGGCATCGAGGGGGTCGACGTGCTCACGTCGATATCGCGCGCCGAGCTCAGCCAGATCA
This sequence comes from uncultured Burkholderiaceae bacterium, assembly GCA_964509685.1. GTDB lineage: Bacteria > Pseudomonadota > Gammaproteobacteria > Burkholderiales > Burkholderiaceae_E > JAMLIN01. The sequence goes on along the minus strand of CAZDYQ010000044.1, from coordinate 3,284 downwards.
CCGTGCGTTTCCGGCTCGAGCGCGATCCCGACGGCGCCGCCGCGGACGTGCGCGACCGGGTCGCGCGCGCGCGTTCGAAGCTGCCGGACGACATCATCGAGCCCGTGGTGGCGAAGGTCGAGGCCGACGCCAATCCGGTCGTCTGGATGGCCTTCTCGAGCGACAACATGTCGGCGCTCGAGGTCTCCGACATCGCCAACCGCCTGGTCAAGCCGCGCCTGCAGACGCTGCCCGGCGCGGCCGACGTGCGCATCTTCGGCGAACGCAAGTACGCGATGCGGATCTGGCTCGACAAGAACCAGCTGGGCGCCTTCGGCCTCACGCCGCTCGACGTCGAGCGGGCGCTGCGCGCGCAGAACATCGAGGTGCCGGCCGGGCGGATCGAGAGCACCATGCGCGAGTTCAACGTGGTGTCGCGCACCGACCTGCGCACGGTCTCTGACTTCGAGAACATGGTGCTCAAGACCGAGCAGGGCTACCCGGTGCGGCTGCGCGACGTGGCCCGGGTGGAGCTCGGGCCCGAGAACGACAGGACCGTGGTGCGCTTCAACGGCCGGAACACCGTTGCGATGGGCATCATCAAGCAGGCCACGGCCAACCCGCTGGTGCTGAGCGCCGCGCTGCGCGAGCAGATTCCCCTGATCGAGCGCGACCTGCCGGAAGGACTGAAGCTCACCATCTCGCACGACTCGTCGGTGTTCATCGAACGCTCGATCGAGGCGGTGTTCATGACGATCGGCGAGGCGGCGGTCCTCGTGGCGGTGGTGATCTTCCTCTTCCTCGGCACCATCCGGGCTTCCGTCATACCCCTGGTCACGATCCCGATCGCGCTCGTCACCACGTTCGGGCTGATGCTGCTCGCGGGCTTCTCGATCAACACCCTGACGCTGCTCGCCCTGGTCCTTGCGATCGGCCTCGTCGTGGACGACGCCATCGTGGTGCTCGAGAACGTCCACCGGCACATCGAGCGAGGCATGACGCCGGTCGCCGCCGCGCACAAGGGTATCTCCGAGGTGGCCTTCGCGGTGGTGGCCATGACGCTGACCCTGGCCGCCGTGTATGCCCCGCAGGCGTTCACCCCCGGGCGGACGGGCCGGCTGCTGATCGAGTTCGCACTGACCCTCGCCGGCGCGGTCCTGGTATCGGGATTCATCGCGCTCACGCTGACGCCCATGATGTGTTCGCGGCTGCTGCGCCACGAGTCCGAGCCGGGCCCGCTATCCCGGGGCATCGAGAGGGCCCTGCGCTGGCTCACGGACGCCTACCGGCGAGTGCTCATCGCCGTGCTGCCGTACCGGTGGCTGGTCGCGATCGGCGTGCTGGGCTGCTTCGGGCTGACGGTCTTCCTGTGGACCAGCATGAAGTCCGAGCTGGCGCCCCTGGAGGACCGCGGCGTGATGCTCGCATCCTTCACCGCGCCCGAGGGCTCGTCCATCCAGTACACCACGGAGTACGGCAGGCGTATCGAGCGGATCGCATCCCGGATACCCGAGGTCGATCGCGTCTTCGTCGTGGCCGGCAATCCCACCGTCGAGCGGGGCACCGCGTCGTTCCGGATGACCGACTGGAACGAGCGCGACCGCAGGGTCCAGGAACTGCTGCGGGAGCTCCAGCCCCCGCTGCTTTCCGTGCCCGGCGTCAATGCCTACGCGCTGGCGCCGCCCTCTCTCGGCCAGCCGTTCCGCTCGCGTCCCTTTGCCATGGTGGTGATCACCTCCGACACCTACGATAAGCTCCAGGCGGGCGCCCAGCCGCTGGTGGACTACCTGCGCTCCTGGCCGGGCCTGCAGGGCGTCGAGACCGACCTGCGGCTCGACAAGCCCGAGCTGCGCCTGTGGATCGATCGAGACCGCGCCGCGGATGCGGGCGTGTCGATGGAGACCATCGGACGGGTGCTCGAGACCTCCCTCGGCGGGCGACGGGTCACCCGGTTCAAGAAGGATGGGGAGCAGTTCGAGGTGATCGTCCAGCTCGATCCCGCCGGGCGGGCGTCGCCCGACGACATCTCCGACATCCTGGTGGCCGGGCAGGACGGCACGCTCCTGCCGCTGTCCTCGCTGGTGCGTGTCGAGGAGACGGTCGGGCCCAAGGAGCTCAACCATTTCTCGCAGCGGCGGGCGCTCAACATCACGGCCAACCTCGGCCCGGGCACCTCGCAGGGCGAGGCGCTCGCCCATGCGCTGGAGGCCGCGGACCGGCTGCTTCCGCAGGGATTCGTGGTGGACTGGGACGGCCAGTCGCGGGAGTTCTTCCAGGCATCGTCCTCGCAGATGCTCACGCTCGCGCTGGCGCTGCTCTTCATCTATCTCGTCCTGGCGGCGCAGTTCGAGAGCTTCGTGGATCCGCTGATCATCATCTCCACCGTGCCGCTGTCCATGGTGGGCGGCCTCCTGCTGCTCGAGGCGGGCGGCGGGACGATCAACGTGTACAGCAAGATCGGCCTCATCACGCTGATCGGCCTCATCACCAAGCACGGCATCCTGATCGTGGAGTTCGCCAACCAGCTGCGCGACCGCGGCGCATCGATCCACGACGCGATCATCGAGGCCGCCAGCCTGCGGCTTCGCCCCATCCTGATGACCACCGGCGCGATGGTGCTGGGCGCCGTGCCCCTCGCGATCGCCAGCGGCGCGGGCGCGGAGAGCCGGCAGCAGATCGGGCTGGTGGTGGTGGGCGGCATGAGCCTCGGCACGGTGCTCACGCTCTTCGTCGTTCCCGCGGTGTACATGCTCTTCACGCGCCGCCATCGCGAGCCGATCGCGGACCACCGGGAGGCGCTAGAATCGGCGACATGACTCGCCAGATCGTGCTCGACACCGAAACCACCGGCCTCGTCGCCGAGGAGGGCCACCGCATCGTCGAGATCGGCCTCGTGGAGTTGCAGGGCCGCCGGCGAACCGGGCGGACCTTCCATACCTATCTCGATCCCGAGCGCGATATCGATCCGGGCGCGGAGGAGGTCCACGGCCTGAGCCGCGAGCGCCTGGCCGGCGAGCCCAAGTTCGCGGAGATCGTCGATCGCCTGGTCGACTTCGTGCGTGGCGCGGAGGTCCTGATCCACAACGCGCCCTTCGATATCGGTTTCCTGAACGCCGAGATGGCGAGGCTCGGCCGGGAGCCCTTCACCACCCACTGCGCCGCGGTGATCGACACCTTCGCCATGGCCCGCGAGCGTCGTCCGGGACAGCGCAATTCCCTCGACGCCCTGTGCAACCATTACGGCGTCTCGAACGAGCACCGGACGCTGCACGGCGCGCTCCTCGACGCGGAACTGCTCGCCGAGG
>CAZDYQ010000043.1:0-28858 GCA_964509685.1 uncultured Burkholderiaceae bacterium | reverse complement strand
AGGCCGGGGGCCTGGTCGGCGATTTCGAGGGCGACTCGAACTACCTGTTCGGCCAGCGCATCGTGGCGGGCAACCCCAAGATCTTCGCGGCGCTGATCCAGCTGATCGCCACCGCGCGGCTGCCGTCGACGGATGCCGCGCCGTCGTCCGGCAAGCCGGAGAACCGGGCCGGCGCCTGAGCCGGCCACGGCCTGCCCCACCGCGCGGCGGTGCGAGGCGGCGCAGGCCGGCGGGCAGCGCGCTTGCGAGGCCGGCAGGAGGGGCAGCAGGCACATGGACACGCCCGGGCTCTTCGATGACGACCCGACCGCCGAGCGGATCGCCATCGGCCCTCGCGCATTCGTGCTGCCGGGTTTCGCCCTGGCAAGGGCCGACGAACTGCTCTCGGGGCTCGCGCGCGTCGAGGCGCAGGCCCCGTTCCGGCACATGGTCACCCCGGGCGGCTTCGCCATGTCGGTCGCGATGACGAACTGCGGCCCCCTCGGCTGGGTGAGCGACGAGAAGGGCTATCGCTACAGTCCCGTCGATCCCGGCACGGGCCGGCCGTGGCCCGCGATGCCGGCGGCCTTCGCCCGGCTGGCTCGCGAGGCGGCGCTCGCCGCCGGCTTCGATGCATTCGTCCCGGACGCCTGCCTGGTCAATCGCTACCGCCCGGGCACGCGCCTGGCGCTGCACCAGGACAGGGACGAGCGCGACTTCTCCATGCCGATCGTCTCGGTGTCGCTGGGCATGACGGCCACGTTCCTCTTCGGGGGGCACCGTCGGGGTGATCGTCCGGCCCGGGTGGCGCTGGCGCACGGCGATGTCGTCGTCTGGGGCGGCGAGGACCGCCTGCGCTACCACGGGGTGGCGCCCCTTCGCGACCGGCCGCATCCGCTGCTCGGAAGCGAGCGCATCAACCTGACGTTCCGGCGGGCCGGCTGATCTCCGCCCACGCCGCAAGATCCGGAGGGCGCGCGCGTGCGGAGCGGCCTACAGTGGCGTCATGGAACGACGCGGAAACGACAGCATGAAGACCATCGCTCCCACCGCCGCCGAGGCGGCGCACCGGCGGGACGAGCCCCGCGGGCGCGGCGCAGGCTCCACGGCGGCCCGGCAACGGGCCGCCATGATCGCGCAGGCCTGCCGCAGCATCGAGGCGGCCGAGGCCCCACCGCGCCTCGCCGAACTCGCCCGCCAGGCGGGCATGAGTCCCTGGCACTTCCACCGGGTGTTCAAGTCGGAGACCGGCCTCACCCCGGCCGCCTATGCGGCCGCCTGCCGCGCCCGCCGGCTGCGCGAGGAACTCGCCCACCGTCGAGGAACGGTCACCGAAGCCATCTACGGCGCCGGCTTCGGATCGGGCAGTCGCTTCTACGAGGCATCCATGCAGAGGCTCGGCATGCGTCCCACCGAGTTCCGCGCCGGCGGCGCGGGCGCCGTGATCCGGTTCGCGGTGGGGCAGTGCTCGCTCGGCGCGGTGCTGGTCGCGCGCAGCCAGCGCGGCGTCTGCGCGATCATGCTGGGCGACGACCCCGAGGGCCTGGTGCGCGAACTCCAGGACCAGTTCCCGCGGGCGGAGTTGATCGGCGGCGACGCCCGGTTCGAGGCGCTGGTGGCGCGCGTGGTGGGATTCGTCGAGGCGCCGGGCACGGGGCTGGACCTGCCGCTCGACGTGCGCGGAACCGCATTCCAGGAGCGGGTCTGGCGGGCGCTTCGCGACATCCCGGCGGGCTCGACCGCGAGCTACGCGGAGATCGCGCGACGGATCGGCATGCCGGGCGCCGCGCGCGCGGTCGCGCGGGCCTGCGCCGCCAATCCCCTGGCGGTCGCGATCCCGTGCCACCGGGTGGTGCGCCGCGACGGCAGCCCGTCGGGTTATCGCTGGGGGGCGGAGCGCAAGCGCGAGCTGCTGCGACGCGAGCGCGCGTCCGGGACCGGCGAGGAAAACCGCCTGAATGGCGGGGAACCGGCGGCGGTCAGTCCTCCCGCGACCACCGCGACAGATCCTGCCTGATGCGGTCGATGCCCTCCCACGGGTCCTTGCGGCGCCGCCGGAGCCTCGCGGGCACGTCGCGCATCGTGAACGCGTCCGGGCTCGACAGTTTGCCGAGCTGGCCCCAGGCGATCGGCATCGCGACCGGCGCCCCCGGCCGGGCGCGCAGCGAATAGCTCGCGACCGCGGTCGCGCCGCGGCCATTGCGCAGGTAGTCGACGAAGATGCGGCGCCGGCGCCTGCTCTTGGTCGCCACCGCCACGAAGCGCTCGGGCTCCGATGCCGCGAGCGCCTCGGCGAACCCGCGGGCGAAGCCCTTGACCAGGCCCCATTCGCAGCCCGGGTTGAGCGGCACGACGACGTGCAGCCCCTTGCCGCCGGTCACCCTCAGGAAGGACTGCAGCTCGAGTTCGTCGAGGCGCCGCCGGATGTCGCGGGCGGCGGACTTGAGGTCGTCGAAGGACACGCCGGGGCCGGGATCGAGGTCGAACACGATCCGGTCCGCCCGCTCGGGGTCGCTCGCATGCGAGCCCCAGGGATGGAACTCGAGCGCGTTGAACTGGACCAGCTCCATGAGACCCGACTCGTCTTCGACGACGAGGTAGTCGTCCATCTCGCCGCTCTCCTCCTCGAGGCGAACGGAGCCGACCCGCTCGAGCCCGGCGGTGAGGTGCTTCTGGTAGAAGCAGGACCCCTGCGTTCCCTCCGGGCAGCGGATGACCGACAGCGGGCGCCCCACGATCTCCGGGAGCAGGTAGTCCGTCACGGCCCGGTAGTAGTCCCAGACCTCCCGCTTCGTCGCCTTGATGTCGGGGAAGATGATCTTCTCCGGGCTCGAGAGCGTCGGGAGGTCCGCTTCCCGCGCCCCGCCCGCCTTCGTCGCGCCCTTCGCCACGCTCGCGCGCTTCGCGCCGTTCGTCGTCTTCGCCACCCTGGTCTCCCCGCCCCGCTTCGCGGCGCGCTTCGCGCCCGCGAAGCGCGGCTTCGCCGGCGCGCGGTCGCTGTCGGCAAGCTCGCCCGGATCCTTGTCGGGGCGCAAGCCCTTGAACGATGCCTGCCTCAGCAGGCCCTGGCCGCCGATGCCCCGGACGAACGCTTCCACCACGAAGCGCGGCTCGAACCAGGTAGCCGAGCGCAGGTCGGTGTCCGTCTCCGGAACGTGGACCGTGGGCGTCTTGCGGCCGCCGCGGGCAAGCATGGGCGCGATCTCGCGGATGCGCGCGTCGCTGAACCCGGTGCCCACCCGGCCGACATAGCGCCACCCGTGCTCCTCGTCGGGACGCGCGAGCAGCAGCGAGCCGAATCCCGTGCGACTGCCCTTGGGCGCCGTGAAGCCCACCACGGCGAACTCGTCGCTCGCGAGCTCCTTCGTCTTGCGCCAGTCGTCACCGCGCCCGCCGACATAGGGCCGGTCTCCGCGCTTCGAGATGATGCCCTCGAAGCCCCGCTCCGCGGCCAGCCGCAGGGCGACCGCCCCGTCGGCCTCGATGTGGCTGCTGTAGGCGAGCGGCGGCGGCGCGCCGTCCAGGAGTTGGCGCAGCAGCGCCTTGCGCTCGACCAGGGGGGCCCGGGACATGTCGATCCCGTCGAGATGGAGCATGTCGAACAGCACATAGGCGAGACGCCCCTGTCGTTCGCCCGAGAGGGTCGCTTGGAGCAGGTTGAAGTCCTCGCGGGCGCCGTGGCCGGCGATCAGCTCGCCGTCGAAGGCGCCCGAATCGATCCCGAGCGACTCGAGCGCGGTCCGGATGTCGGGCAGCCTGTCCGTCCAGTCCAGGGCATTGCGCGACCACAGGCTCGCCTTCCCGTCGCGGAGGGTGGCGAGGATGCGGTATCCGTCCCACTTGAGCTCGTGGATCCAGTGCCCGCCCTCGGGCGGCGTCGTCCCGAGCCGAGCGAGCTGGGCCTGGAAGCAGCCGTCCGGGGGAGGCGCCTTGCGCGCGCCGGGCAGCGCCGCCGCCCGGCCGGACCAGTCCTTGCGGCGCTTCGGGGCGGGAGGACGCGCCAGGCCCTTCTTGCCCGCCTTGCCTTCGCCGGCGCGCCGACGATCGGCCGCCGGCGCCCTGGCCACGTCGGCCAGCAGGTCGTCGGCCTCGAGCGTGCCCGCCCATGCGTCGTCGTCCTTGAACAGGAGCCACTGCGGCTGGCGGGCCGGCTTTCCGGAGCGCACCAGGTGCCAGCCGCCCCGCAGCTTGTCGCCGAAGAGCTCGAAGCGAAGGTGTCCCTTGGCGAGCTGCTCGCGCGGATCGCCTTCCGTGGCCCAGACGCCGCTGTCGAAGCGGGCGACATGTCCCCCGCCGTACTCCCCCTTCGGGATCTCTCCCTCGAATGCCGCATAGCCGACCGGATGGTCCTCGACCTCGATCGCCATCCGCTTGACGCTCGGGTCGTAGCTCGGGCCCTTCGGTACTGCCCAGCTCTTCAGCGCATCGCCGACCTGGAGCCGGAAGTCGTAGTGCCGCCGGCTCGCATGATGCAGCTGGACCACGAAGATCGGCCGACCCCGTCCGCCGGGCCGGCCCGGCTCGGGCTCTCGGGTCCGGGTGAAGTCCCGCTTGCTGCGGTAGTCCGCCCGCGCCATCGCGCCGCGCGCCTCAGGAGGCCCGCTTGCGGGGCGCGGCCTTCTTCGCACCGCCCTTCGACTTCGTCGAGCGGGACGACTTCGAGGACTTCGTGGCCTTGCCCCCCGACGACGTGGAGCGGGAAGCCGGCTTCTTCGCCGCCGCCTTCGCGGGGGTGCGCTTGCGCGTCTCGAGGCTCTGCTGGAGCAGCGACATGAAATCGACCACGTTGGTCGCGGCCTCCTCCTCGTGGCGCTCGGGCTCGTCGAGTTCCGTGGTCGCGCCCGCGGACTTCATCCGCTTGCGGATGATGCCGAGCAGGCGCGCGCGGAACTCGTCGTGGTAGTTGTCGGGCTTCCAGTCCACCGTCATCGACTCGATGAGCTGCTCGGCCATCGTCATTTCCCTGGGCGCGATGCGGAAGTCGGAGGGCTTGCCGGAAGGCAGCTTGTAGTCCGCGAGATCGACCAGCTCCTGGGGGTAGCGCAGGAGGATCAGCACGAGCGCGTCCTCCTCCGGCATCACGGCGCAAAGGTACTCGCGGGTGCGGACCACGACCCGCGCGATGCCGACCTTGCCGGTCTTGCGCAACGTCTCGCGCAAGAGCACATAGCCCTTCTCGGCCTTCTTTCCCGGCACCAGGACGTAGGGTTTCTCGAACAGCCGCAGGTTGATGCTCGCCGCATCGACGAAGGCCTCCACGTCGACCGATTCGTGCGTCTCGGGGGCCGCGGCCGCGATATCCTCCTTCTCGATGACGACGTAGCTGCCCTTGTCGTACTCGAAGGCCTTGACGATCTCCTTCCACGGGACCTCTTCTCCCGTTTCCGCGTTGACGCGCTCGAAACGGATCGGGTTCCGGTCCCGCGAATCGAGCATACGGAAGCTGAGGTCGGTGCTGCGCGCCCCGGGCATCAGGGAGACGGGGATATTGAGCAGCCCGAAGGAAATCGCGCCGCTCCAGATGGGTCTGGCCATGCCGGCTTCTCCAGGCCTGGGAACCGGAGGGCGCAGCAAGCGCCGTTCCCGGCCAGAATACGGGTCGCGGACCGAAACCTGACAATCCGAGGAGACAGCATGAACACCCCCGAACCCGTCTGGCCGGCGGCGCTCCAGGCCGAACGCGAGAAGCCCTTCGGCACCCTGCCCGGGCTGCTTCGCCTCCATGCCCGGCTCGGGCCCGGGAAGCCCGCGCTGGTGCAGGGCGATGAACGCATCGACTATGCGGGCCTCGACAGGCTGGTGGATCGCGCCGCGGCCGCGATGCTGCGCGACGGGATACGACCCGGCGACGTGGTCGCCATCTGCGCGCTCAACTCGATCCGCTACGCGGTCGCCTTCCTCGCGGCGCTGCGCGCCGGGGCGGCGGTCGCGCCGCTGGCGCCGCTCTCGACGCCCGAATCCCTGGGACTCATGCTCGACAACTGCGACGCGAAGCTGCTGTTCGCGGATGCAACGGGCAATGGCCTCGCCTCGGCCCGGCATGCGACGAGGCCGCCGGGCATCGTCGCGCTCGACGATGCCCCGGCGCCGGCCCCGCTGTTCGACGACTGGCTGGCGCCGCGCGACGTCGCCCCGGTCGATGTCGCCCCGGACCCCGATGCGGTCTTCAACATCATCTATTCGTCGGGCACGACGGGCGCCCCCAAGGGCATCGTCCACACGAACCGCCTGCGCTGGCCGCAGATCTGCAACGTGACGCTGTCGCTCTACCGGCCGGACAGTGTGTCGCTCGTCTCGACACCGCTCTACTCCAACACCACCCTCGTCAGTTTCCTGCCGGCGATCGGCTGTGGCGGCACCGTCGTCCTCATGGGGAAGTTCGAACCGGGCGCCTGGCTCGAACTCGCGGAGCGACACAGGGTGACGAACGCCATGCTGGTACCGGTCCAGTACCGTCGCCTCATGGAACACCCGGACTTCGATCGCCGCGACCTGTCGAGCTTCCGGATCAAGTTCTGCACCAGCGCGCCGTTCGCCGCGACCCTCAAGGCGGAGGTGCTGCGCCGCTGGCCGGGCGGGCTGATCGAGTTCTACGGCATGACCGAGGGCGGCGGCAGCTGCATGCTGGTCGCGCACGAGCATCCCGACAAGCTCCACACGGTGGGCCGCCCGATGGCGGGCCACGACATCCGCATCATCGACGAGGACGGAAAGGAGCTGCCGGCAGGCGCCGTCGGCGAGATCGTGGGCCACTCCCCGTTCATGATGACGGGCTACAACAAGGATGCGGAGAAGTCGGCCGCCACGATCTGGACGGATGCGACGGGCAAGCGCTTCATCCGCACCGGCGACATCGGCCGCTTCGACGAGGACGGGTTCCTCACCATCATGGACCGCGCGAAGGACACCATCATCTCGGGTGGCTTCAACATCTATCCGAGCGACATCGAGGCGGTGCTGGCGCAGCACGAGGCGGTCGCGGAAGTCGCGGTGGTGGGCATGCCCTCCGAGCGATGGGGAGAGACGCCGGTCGCCGTGATCGTGCCCCGGGCCGGCGCCACCGCCACGGCCGACGAGATCCGCGAGTGGGCCAACGCTCGCCTCGGCAAGACCCAGCGCATCTCCGAGGCGTGGCTCGCCGAATCGCTGATCCGCAACGACATCGGCAAGGTCTCCAAGCGACACCTGCGCGACGAGTACGCCCGGCGCGCGAGGCGCACGACCTCGTCCGGGTAGGCCCGTGCGCGGATCACCTGTCACAGGCGCCACCCGTCGGCCGTCCACGCACAGGAACCGACGACCAGGGGAAGCGCCATGACAGCGATGAGCGAGCAGGAAACCTTCGAGGCCCTCCGTCCGCGTCTGTTCGGCCTCGGTTACCGCATGCTGGGGGTACGGGCCGACGCCGAGGACGTGGTCCAGGAGGCATGGCTGCGCTGGCGGGCGGCCGAGAAGTCCACCCTCCAGTCGGCCGAGGCCTGGCTCGTCACGGTGACCACGCGCCTCGCCATCGACCGGCTGCGCGCCGCCAGGGCCGAGCGGGAAGCCTACGTCGGCGCGTGGCTGCCCGAACCGCTCGTAGCGCTGGACGAGCGTACGCCGGAAGCCGAGGTCGAGCAGGCCGACGACCTGTCGTTCGCCTTCCTGCTCATGCTCGAGCGCCTCGCGCCCGAAGAGCGTGCGGCCTTCCTCCTGCGGCAGGTGTTCGACTACGATTATCCCGAGATCGCCGCCATCCTCGGAAAGAGCGAGGCCGCCCTGCGACAGGCGGTCCACCGGGCGCGGGAACGGGTTCGTGCCGACCGGCCGCGCTTCCGGGTGCCGGCCGAGACGCACTTGCGCTTGCTGGAGAAGTTCGTGCGGGCGGCGCGCAGCGGGGACCGGGCCGCGATCCGCGCGCTCCTCGACGAGAACGCGCAGGCCATCGGCGACGGCGGCGGCAAGGTGCCCTCCGTCTGGGGCGGCATGCACGGCGCCGAGCGCGTCACGAACCTCTACTGGGCGCAGGCCCTGCGCTACGGACCACGGCTCGACTACCGCATCGCCACGATCAATGGCGAGCCCGGCCTCCTGCGCTATGTCGATCGCAAGCTCGAATCGGCGCAGGCCGTCGTGACGGACGGCGAGCGCATCGTCGCGTTCTACGTGGTGCGCAATCCCGACAAGCTGGCGCGCATTCGCGCCTGAGCGCGACGGGCCGGGCCCAGGCCCCGGCCCGCGTCGCGATCAACGCGGGATGTAGGGCGTCTCGGGCACCGGCGTGTGGAAGCTCGCGTTGAGCATGTTCCAGGCACGGATCGCGCCGATCGCGAAGGTCAGCTCCGCGATCTCCGCATCGCCGAAATGGGTCCGAAGTTGGTCGAAGTCCGCATCGGTCGGCCGGCGGTGGGGGATCGCGTTGACGGCCTCCGCCCAGTTCAGGGCGGCGCGCTCCTTGTCGCTGAAGAACCGATGGGCTTCGCGCCATCCGGCCACGGCGTTGATATGACGCGGGTCCATGCCCAGCCGCCCGAGATGCGCCCAGTGCATGTCGATGCAGAAGGCGCAACCGTTGATCTGGCTCACCCGCAGGTCGACGAGGGCATGGAGGCGCTCGCCGAGCGCGGCCCCGGTGCCGGCGGAGAGCTGGCTGAGCGTGCGCACGGACCTGGGCGCGAGGGCGTGGTAGTCGAGACGTTCTTCGGACATCAAGGGACTCCTGTAACTGATCCGGAAAGGGAGGAAACGGTCGAAGGCGCACGCCTGCGGCGAGGCGTCCCTTCCGGATCAAGACGAGCCGGCCGGCGTCCGTGTGACAGCGCCCGGTCCGAGGCCATGCCAGGGAACCCGCCCGGCGTCCCACGACGGACCGGGTTCCTGGCGAGGCGGCGAAGCGGCTACCATCCCTGGCTGCGGCCCCGAGACCGGCGCCGCGAGACCAGGCCCAGGACCCGTGACCGACCGAAAAGCCAGCTCCACTCCCGACCCGGCCCATACCCCCATGATCTCGCAGTACCTGCGGATCAAGGCGGACTATCCCGACATCCTGCTGTTCTACCGCATGGGGGACTTCTACGAGCTCTTCTTCGACGATGCGGAGCGCGCGGCGTCCCTGCTCGGCATCACGCTGACGCAGCGCGGGCAGTCGAACGGCGAGCCGGTGCGCATGGCGGGCGTGCCGGTGCACTCGGTGGAGCAGTACCTGGCCCGCCTGCTCCGGCTGGGCGAGTCGGTGGCGATCTGCGAGCAGATCGGCGACCCGGCCACATCCAGGGGGCCGGTCGAGCGCAAGGTGGTGCGCATCGTGACCCCCGGCACGCTGACCGACGAGCAGCTCCTGCCGGAGCGCGAGGATCCCCTTCTGCTCGCCGTCCTTCCCGGCAGGCCGACCGGCCTCGCCTGGATGTCGCTCGCCGCGGGCGAGTGCTGGCTTGCCGAAGTGGAGCCCGACGGGCTGCCCGCCGCCATCGCCCGTATCGGCGCGGCCGAGATCGTGCTCCCGGAATCGGCCGACCCGGATCGTCTCTTCGCCGACGTCGATCCGACCGTCCTCGGGTCGATCGCGAGCCAGCCCGACTGGCAGTTCGATACCGCGCGCGCCCGCCGGGAACTGTCCGCAATCCTGGACGGCGCGGACCTGGCCGCGTTCGGGGTCGCCGACCAGCCGCAGGCGCTCGCCGCGGCGGGCGCCCTGCTCGCCTACGCCACCCTCACCCAGGGCCAGGCGCCGAGCCACCTGCACGGCCTCCACGCATGGCGCGACGAGGCCTTCGTCGTGCTGGACGAGACCGCCCGGCGCAACCTGGAGGTGCTCGGCAGCCTGCGCGGCGACGAGGGCCCCAGCCTGCTGCGCCTGCTGGACGACTGCGCCGGCGCCGCCGGCGGCCGCCTGCTGCGCCGCTGGTTGCAGCAGCCGGTGCGCGACCGCGCCGTCGCCGCGCGGCGCCACGACCGGATCGAGGCCCTCGTCGAGGGCGCGCATCGCAGCCTGCGTCCCTTGCTGCGGGGCCTGCCGGACTACGAGCGGGTGGCCGCGCGCATCGCGCTCGGCTCGGCAAGGCCGCGCGAGCTCGCGGCCCTGCGCGACTCGGCCGCGACGCTCGCCACGATCGCGGACCGGCTCCGGGAGCTCGATGCGCAGGCATTCGGCGACCTCCAGGCGGCACTCGCGCCGCCGGCCGAGGCGGTGGCGCTGCTGCGCGAGACGCTCGCCGACGAGCCGGCCGCGCTGGCGCGCGACGGCGGCGTGATTCGCGACGGCTTCGATGCCGAGCTCGACGAGCTGCGGGCGCTCGACGCGGGCTGCGGCGACTTCCTCACCACCCTCGAGGCGCGCGAGCGCGAGCGCACCGGCATCGCGTCGCTACGCGTCGGCTTCAACCAGGTGCACGGCTTCTACATCGAGGTCGGCCGGGGCTCCGCCGACCGCGTGCCGGACGACTACCGGCGCCGGCAGACGCTCAAGAACGCCGAGCGATTCATCACGCCGGAGCTCAAGCAGTTCGAGGATCGCGCGCTCTCGGCGCGCGAGCGCGCCCTCGCACGCGAGCGATACCTGTACGAGGAACTGGTCGCGGCGCTGAAGCCCTCGGTCGCCGCCTGGCAGGCGCTGGGACGCGCGGTGGCCGAGATCGACGTGCTCGCCACGCTCGCCGCGCGCGCGGCCCAGATGGGCTGGGTACGCCCGCGATTCTCCCCGCTGCCCGGCATCGAGATCCGCGGCGCGCGCCATCCGGTCGTCGAGGCGCATGTCGAACGCTACGTCCCCAACGACTGCGTCATGCATCCGCAGCGACGACTGCTGATCCTGACCGGCCCCAACATGGGCGGCAAGTCCACCTACATGCGCTCGGTCGCGCTCATCGCGCTCCTCGCCTACTGCGGCAGCTTCGTGCCGGCCGATGCCTGCACCCTCGGTCCCATCGACCGGATCTTCACCCGCATCGGCGCATCGGACGATCTTGCCGGCGGCCGCTCGACCTTCATGGTCGAGATGACCGAGGCGGCGGCGATCCTCAATGCCGCGACGGAGCAGTCGCTCGTGCTGATGGACGAGATCGGCCGGGGCACATCGACCTTCGACGGCCTGGCGCTCGCGCACGCGATCGCCGAGCGCCTGCTCGCGCACAATCGCTCGCTCACCCTGTTCGCGACGCACTACTTCGAGCTCACCGCGATCGCGGCACGCGATCCACACGCCGTCAACCTGCATCTCGCCGCGGCGGAGCATCGCAAGGGCATCGTGTTCCTGCACGAGGTGCGCGACGGCCCCGCCAGCCGCAGCTACGGGCTGCAGGTCGCGAGGCTGGCGGGCCTGCCGGCCCCCGTGCTGCGCGCCGCCGGGGCGCTGCTCGCTCGCCTGGAGGAACGCGCGCGGGAGGACGACGACCAGATGGACCTCTTCGGGGCTGACCTCCCGGCGCCCGCGGACGATGCGCCCGCCCCCGCCGATCCCGTGGCCGAGGCGATCGTGGCCCGCCTGCTCGATGTCGATCCGGATGCGCTCACGCCCCGCGCCGCGCTGGAGCTGGTCTACGCGCTGCGCCAGCTCGCGAACCGCGCCGACTGACCTTCGCCCTGCACGGCAGCGCCCCGCAGCGCGCGACGCGCCTCAGTGGCCCCAGCGGGCCCGCTCCTCGGCAATCTCCTCCTCCGTCGCCGGCCGCACGCCGGTGACCTCGAGGTCGAAGCGGATCGCGATGCCGGCGAGCGGATGGTTGCCGTCGATCACGACGGTATCGCCCGCGATGTCGGTGACCGTATAGATGCGCCCGTCGGCTTCGCCCCCCGGAATGCCCTCGAAGTCCATCCCGGGCTCGAGCGTCTCGGGGAACCGGTCGCGCGGCGCGATGTGCAGCAGCGAAGGATCGTATTCCCCGAAGGCGTCCTCGGGCTCGAGATAGACCGAGACGCGCTCGCCGACATGGCGGCCCTCGAGGAGCTGCTCGATCTTGGGGAACAGGTGGCCGAACCCGCCGTGCAGGTAGGTTTCCTCGCGATCGCGGTCCTCGAGGGCCTGGGAGGTGGAATCGTACAGGCGGTAGCGCAGCGAAACCCACCGCCCCTGGGCCACGACGTCGTCCGATTCGTGCATGTCTCGTCCTGCGTCGGTTGCCAAGTGTCGATGGGCCCCAGTTTAGTCCAGGCGGCCCGCCGCCGTTCGCGCCACCCCGACGGTCAGCCCGCCATCGCGATCCCGAGTTCCACCCAGGCGAGCCCCTCCTGCTGGAGCGCGACGCGGATGTCCTCCGGCGCGGCCCCGAGTGCCGCGGCCAGGGCGGCGCGCGCGAGGTCCGGGCGATTGTTGTGCGCCGACAGGTGGGCCGCGACGATGCGGCGCAGGCGCGAACCGTGGATCGCCGCCGCGATTTCCGCGGCCGCCGCGTTCGACAGGTGGCCGTAGAGGCCGCCGATGCGCCGCTTGAGGGCGGGCGGGTAGCGGGGATTGGCCGCGAGCAGGCCGGGATCGTGGTTGCATTCGAGCACGATCGCGTCCAGCCCGGAGAAGGCCTCCACCACGTGCGGCGTCCCGTGGCCGAGGTCGGTCAGCACGCCGAGACGGGCGACGCCGGAATCGATCACGAACTGCACCGGCTCGCGCGCATCGTGGGGCACCGCCACCGGCTCGATCGACAGGCCGTCGATCTCGAAGGGCCTGCCCGGGTCGATCAGCCGGTGATCGCACTCCGCCGCGCCCGGCATGCCGGACACCGCCTGCCACGTGCCATGGGTCATGTAGACCGGGATGCGATGGCTCTTCGCCAGCCGGAACACGCCGCCCACATGGTCGCCATGCTCGTGCGTGACGAGGATGCCCGCAAGCGCCTCGGGCGCCACGTCGAGCGCCTGCAGCCGGCGCCGCGCCTCGCGCAGGCCGAAGCCACAGTCGACCAGCACGCTGGTGCGACTCCCGGCAGCGTCGGTCGCCTGCACGACGAGGGCATTTCCCTCGCTGCCGCTGCCGAGGCTCGCGAACCGCACGTCCCTGCGTCTCGTCCCCAGCCCTAGAGCTGAAGCTGTTCCTGGATGAGGCCCAGCATGCGCGCGGCCGTGGTGCGGTCGGTCTCGCGCACCGCCTCGCCGTCGCCGGACCTCACCCGCACGGTGGACTCCTCGCCGCTCGATTCCACGCGGATCTGGAAGACCTCCGTCTGCGTCCGCTCCTTGCGCGACCCGCCGAACAGGCCCGAGAGGAAGCCGCCCTCCTTGGCGCGCCGGGCATCGCTCTCGGGATCGATGTAGCGCACGAAGTAGACGCCATTGGAGCGGTCGCGATCCTCGACGGCGAAGCCGCCCCGGTCGAGCGCGAGCCCCACCCGGCGCCAGGCGCGCTCGAACCCGTCGGGAATCGTGAGCAGCGCATCGCCCCCGGGCCCCTGCTCCAGCCGGATGGCCGCCCGCGGGGGGCCGCCGCGCGCCGCGGCCGCGCTGGCATCGGCCTGCTCGGTGTCCGCCCCCAGCTTGACCATCAGCCGGCGCAGGAACTCGACCTCGAGCTCCGGATCGCTCGGCCGCGGCTGCCAGATGGTGGAGTCCTTCTCGACCTTGTCCTGGTAGACCTCGACCATGCCGCGGTGGGTCACGTAGATCTCGGTGCCACCGGGAACCCGCTCGAGCCGGGTGCGGAACTTGTCGCGCTCGCCCGTGGAATAGAGGCTGTCGATCAGCGAGCCGACCGCGCGCCGGATGAAGTCCTGCGGCAGCTTGGCGCGATTCTCGGCCCAGTCGGTCTCCATGATGCCGGTCTGGGGATCCTCCGAGTCGATGATGAATCCCGATTCCTGCCAGAAGTCCCGCACGAGCGGCCACAGCTCCTCGGGCGACATGGAGGTGCTGAGCCAGCGCTGCTGGCCCGAGCGCTCGATGCGCAGGGCGCCCGCCTGGGTCTGGGCCGTCCGGCTGGCGATCGCCTCGCTGTCGGCCGCCTGGGCCTGGCGGCGGTCGCGTTCGTAACCCGAGTAGGTGGGCTGGGACGGGAGATCGGGAACGCGGTAGCGATCGGAGCCGCGCGGCGAGGCCAGGTCGGGTGGAACATCGAGCGCGGGGGTGCGCTGCTTGCCGGCGGACTTGTAGTCGATCTGGGTGCGCTCCTCGAGCTTCCTGCCGAGGGAACAGGCGGCCACACTCGCCGCCAGGAGGAACAGCAGGCACAGCCGCGCGAGGCGGCCGGCGAACATCGGTCGGTTCATCGGGGAATGACTCCGGAGTCCTGGAGCGCCTGTCGGACTACGTCGTGATAGCGCGGATCGAGCGGGGTCATGGGCAGCCGGATCCCGTTCTCGATCTTGCCCATCTCGGCAAGCGCCCACTTGACCGGAATCGGGTTGGCTTCGACGAAGAGCTTGAAATGCAGCGGCAGGAGCCGCCGGTTGATGGCGAGCGCCTCGTCCCAGCGGCGGGCGAGCGCGGCCTCGCACATGCGCGCCATCGGACCCGGCGCGACATTGGCGGTGACCGAGATCGTACCGTGGCCGCCCATGCCGATCAGGGCGAGCGCGCAGTCGTCGTTGCCGCTGTAGACGGCGAAGTCTTCGGGCACACGGGCGAGCAGGTCGGAGACACGCGGGATGTCGCCGGTGGATTCCTTCAGGCCGATGATGTTGGGTACCTGCGCCAGGCGCAGCACGCTCTCGTTCGAGAGGTCCGCGACGGTGCGCCCGGGGACGTTGTAGAGTATGACCGGCAGGCCGCCCCGCTCGGCGACCATCTCGAAATGCCGGCACATCCCTTCCTGGGTGGGCTTGTTGTAGTAGGGCACGACCTGCAGGGTCGCGTCGGCCCCGACCTTGGCCGCCCGCTCGGTGAGCTCGAGCGCCTCGCGGGTCGAGTTGCCGCCGGTCCCGGCGATCACCGGGATCCGGCCCGCCGCCTGCTCGACCGCCACCCGGATCAGCTCGATGTGCTCGTCCGGGTCCACCGTCGGCGATTCGCCCGTGGTCCCGACCGCGACGATCGCCGAGGTCCCTTCGGCGACATGCCAGTCGATGAGCGCGCGATAGCGCTCGAAGTCGAGCGAGCCGTCCTCGTGCATCGGACTGACGATCGCGACGATGCTGCCCTTGATCATGGTCATGCGCCCGCAAAAAACGAGTAGTTTAACGGAGCCGCGGGCCGATGAACGGGCGCCCGCGCGGCCCCGGCGGCGGGCCGCCCGGGGCCCTCAGGGGCCGAGCGGCAGCGCCTCGAGCCGCAAGGGCGGCCGGCATGCCACGATCCGCTGGATCCGGGCGCGCGGGGGCGTGCCCAGGATGCCGTCCTCGTAGGCGAGCACATGCAGGCCGTTGCGCCCGGCCACCTCGAGGAGCTCGCCCGGCCGCAGCAGGAAGTCCGGGTTCCGCGGCCGGCCGAAGGATTCGTTGCCGAGCGCGAATGTCTGGTACAAGAGAACACCCGTCGGCCGGATGAGCCCGCACAGCAGGTCGAGGCGGGGCCGGAAGAGGTAGTTCGAGACAATCACGGCATCGAAACTCGCCGCGGCGAACGGCCAAGGCGCGACTTCGAGCTCGGCCAGGACGACGTGCACGCCCTCGCCCACCTCCGCCAGGGCCCCGGCGTCGCGGTCCGCCGCGACGACCTCCAGGCCGAGCGATGCGGCGGCGCGGGCATGGCGCCCGGCGCCGCAGGCGAAGTCGAGTACGCGGGCGCCGGCCGGTAGCCGGGCCAGCCAGGACGCGATCCAGGGATCGGGCCCGGGCTGGCGATGCCCCGGGGTCGTCGCGGTGACTGTCGTCATTTCCTGCTGACCTGTCGTGTTGAACCTCTCGGCGCTTCGGCACCGGATCGAAAGAACGCCATCGACATCCCAGTTGCCGAGCGTGAGCCAGAAAACCCGTCCCCCAGCCCCCGGCCGATACAGCCGCCCCGTCGCGGTGGCCTGCTTCGCGATCGCCCTCGGCATCCTCGTCGCCGGCTTCGCCCGGCCCGAGTGGATCGAGCTCGCCTTCGCCGTCCCGCTCGCCTGCGGCATTGCCATCATCGGCTTCGCGCTCCTGCTGCGGGAGCGGCATCTCGAGCTGGAGGCGCTGGCGAACCGCATCGAGGAACTCGAGCGCATGCAGTCCCGGCATGATGCCGCAGAAGCCCTCGCGGCGCTGGGCACCTGGGTGCACGTGCTCCCCGAGAACCGCCTCGAATGGAGCCCGGGCGCCTTCCGGCTCTTCGGCATCAATCCCGAGAACGGGCCCCCGTCGCCGAAGGGCTTCCTGATCTGCCTGCACAAGGACGACCAGCGGCGCTGGTCCGACCTGCACCGCCGCGTCGTGCGCCACGGGGGCGAGGCGCGGATCGAGTACCGCTACCTGCGGCCCAACGGCGAGACCGTTTGGGTGCGCTCCGTCGCGCGGCCGGTTCGCGGCCGCGACGGCACCGTCGATCGCCTCGAGGGCATCGTGATCGACATCTCGGGCATGCGGGCGATGCAGCGACAGCTCGCGGCCAGCGAATCGAAGTTCCGGGAACTTACCCAGATGAGCTCCGACTGGATCTGGGAGACGGACGCGCAGCATCGCCTGTCGTGGCTGTCCGACAGCGTGGACGCGGTCCTCGGGCAGTGGAAGCGTCGCTGGATCGGGCGCCGCCGCTGGGAAGGCGACGGCCTCGCCGCCGAGTCGATGCCGGCCGACTGGGCGCAGCACCGCCAGGTACTGGATGCGCACAAGCCCTTCGAAAACTTCGAGATCAGCCGGCTCGACGACGACGGGAACGTCTATCACCTGTCGCTGTCGGGGCGTCCCGTGTTCGACGATACCGGCCGCTTCGTCGGCTATCGCGGCACGGGGCGCAACATCACGCGCGAGAAGCAGCAGCGCATGCTGCTCGAGATCGACGGCGACATCGCGTCGATCATGCGCGAGCAGACGGATCCGGAACGCGTGGTCACGGCGGTGCTGATCACCGTCTGCGGCAAGCTGGCGTGGCTCGGCGGGGCGCACATGGTGCGGGCCGGCGACGGCTTCGCGGTTCGCGAGCGCTGGGGCCACCCCGCCTTCGTCCAGATGCTCGCCGAGCTTCCGCCCGTCCTGGCGATAGCGCCCGAATCCGTCGAGGCGAAGGCCTGGAACCTGCGCAAGGCCGTGTGGCTGTCCGACGTCGCCGAGGAGCCCGCCTTCGCCAAGCGCTACCAGACGGCGGCGGTGGGTGCGCAGGCGGCCTTCCTCGCGCCCATCCTCAACGAACAGGACGAGGTCATGAGCGTCCTGTTCTTCCTGTCGCCCGTCAGCCTTCGCGGCGACGCCTTCCTCGGCCAGGTCGCCGAGGTCCTGTCGCGCACGCTGTCGCTCTACCTGCAGCGAAAGGCGGCGGAGAAGCAGCTCCTGCATGCCTCGCTGCACGACGCGCTGACCGACCTGCCCAACCGGGCTTTCGTGTCGCACCAGCTCAAGGCGAGCCTCAAGCGCCGGCGCGAGGTCGCCCTCCTCTACATCGACCTCGACCGCTACAAGCTGATCAACGACACGCTGGGCCATGCCGCGGGCGACAAGGTGCTGGTGGAGGTCGCAGCGCGACTCAAGGCGGCGATCCGGCCGGGCGACACCGCCGGCCGCATGGGTGGCGACGAGTTCATCGTATTGCTGAACGACATCAGTGACCGCGCGGAGATCGAGGCGATTGCGCGCAAGGTGCTCGCCTCGATCGAGAAGCCCTTCATCCTGAACAACCGCGCGTACTTCCTCTCGGCCTCGATCGGTGTGGCGCTCTCGCCCGAGGACACCACGGACCCGCAGCAGCTGGTCAAGGCCGCCGACGGCGCGATGTACAAGGTCAAGTCCGAGGGCCGCAACGACGTCCAGTTCTTCGCGGGCAAGCTCTCGGACGAGCGGACCGAGCAGATGCAGCTCGCGGCCGAGCTGCCGATGGCGATCAGCCGGGACGAGGTCGACCTCTTCTACCAGCCGATCCTCGACGTCGCCCAGCGCAAGGTCGTCAGCATCGAGGGCCTGCTGCGCTGGCGGCATCCGGTGCGCGGGCTGCTGCTGCCGGAGAAGTTCCTCCCGATGGCCGAGCAGAGCAACCTGATCCGCGAGATCGGCTTCTGGGCCGTGCGCCGCGCGATCGACGACCGCATCCGCCTCGGGCTGGATCGCTTCGAGGACATGGCGGTCACGGTGAACATCTCGGTGCGCCAGCTCGCGGAGGACGGCTTCCTCGAGAACCTGAACCGGCTGATGAGCGAGCGCGGCTTCCCGCCCAAGCTGCTTCGGCTCGAGCTCACCGAGAGCTCCTTCATCGAGAACCCGGAGAAGACGATCCAGCTC
This sequence comes from uncultured Burkholderiaceae bacterium, assembly GCA_964509685.1. Taxonomy (GTDB): domain Bacteria; phylum Pseudomonadota; class Gammaproteobacteria; order Burkholderiales; family Burkholderiaceae_E; genus JAMLIN01. The sequence goes on along the minus strand of CAZDYQ010000043.1, from coordinate 10,646 downwards.
ATCGCCGAGCTGCGCCGGCTGGGCGTGGCGGTGATCATCGACAACTTCGGCACCGGGTACGCCTCGCTGTCGTACATCAAGAACCTGCCGGTGGACGGCCTCAAGATCGACGGGGCCTTCGTGCGGAACCTGCCCGCGGATCGCGGCAATGCCGCGATCGTCCAGGCGATCACCACGCTCGCCGCGAAGCTCGGGATGCGGGCGATGGCCGAGGGCGTGGAGACCGCCGCCGAGATGCGCGGCCTGCGCGAGCTCGACTGCGAAGTCATGCAGGGCACGCTGATCTACGAGCCCGTGCCCTATGCCGAGCTCGCCGACCTGCTGGAGTCGCTGCCCGCGCTGCGCCAGATGCACCTGGCGGGTGGCCCGCTGCACGCGGTGGGCTCGAACCCCTCGTAGGAAGGGCGGCCGCGCCCGTCAGTCGTAGAGCAGGCCCATCGCCTCGCGCACCTCGCGCATGGTCTCGTTCGCGACCTTGCGCGCGCGGTCGCAACCGTCGGCGATGATGTTCTGCACGAGGTGGGGATCGTCCAGGTAGGGCTGCGCGCGCTCGCGGAACTGCTCCTGTTCGCGCAGGACCGCGTCGATGACCGGCTGCTTGCACTCGATGCAGCCGATGCCGGCGCTGCGACAGCCCGTCTGCACCCATTCGCGCACCGGGTCGTCCGAATACGTGAGGTGGAGCTGCCAGACCGGGCACTTCTCCGGCTCGCCCGGATCGGTGCGACGCACCCGCGCGGGATCCGTGGGCATGGTGCGGATCTTCTTCTCGACCGAGGCCGGCTCCTCGCGCATGGCGATCGTGTTGCCGTAGCTCTTCGACATCTTCTGCCCGTCGGTGCCGGGCAGGCGCGGCGTCTCGGTGAGCAGGGCCTGCGGCTCGGACAGGATGATCCTCCGGCTGCCCTCCAGGTAGCCGAAGAGCCGCTCCCGGTCGCCCATGCTGATGTTCTGCGCCTGCTCGAGCAGCTCGCGGCCCCGCTCGAGCGCCTGCTCGTCGCCCTGCTCCTGGTAGGCGGTGCGCATCTCGTTGTAGATGCGGGCGCGCTTGCTGCCGAGCTTCTTGATCGCCTCGCGCGCCTTCTCCTCGAAGCCGGCCTCGCGGCCGAACAGGTGGTTGAAGCGGCGCGCCACCTCGCGCGTGAGCTCGATGTGCGGTACCTGGTCCTCGCCGACCGGCACGTGCGACGCGCGGTACATCAGGATGTCGGCGGCCTGCAGCAGCGGATAGCCGAGGAAGCCGTAGGTGGCGAGGTCGCGGTCGGCGAGGCGCTCCTGCTGGTCCTTGTAGGTCGGCACCCTTTCGAGCCAGCCCAGGGGCGTGACCATCGAGAGGAGCAGGTGCAACTCCGCGTGCTCGGGCACGCGGGACTGCACGAAGAGCACCGACTGGGAGGGATCGATGCCGGCGGCCAGCCAGTCGATCACCATCTCCCAGATGCTCTCCTCGATGACTTCCGTGGTCTCGTAGTGGGTGGTGAGCGCGTGCCAGTCGGCGACGAAGAAGAAGCAGGGGTATTCGTCCTGCAGGCGCACCCAGTTCTTGAGGGCCCCATGGTAGTGACCGAGGTGGAGGGCACCGGTCGGACGCATGCCGGAGACCACGCGTTCGGGAAACATGTGTTCAGAATCCAGTCAGGGACAGCACCGCCCGGCTCGACCAGGCGATCAGCGGGAACAGGATACGCCCGAGCACCCCGGTGACGAGCAGCCCGACGAGGATCACGAGCCCGTAGGGCTCGATCCGGGAATAGGCGTCGGCCAGGCGCGGGGGCAGCAGGCTCGTGACGATGCGCCCGCCGTCGAGCGGCGGGATGGGCATGAGGTTGAGCAGGGCCAGGATCATGTTGACCTGGACCCCGGCGATCCCGACCAGGACCATGAAGCGGGCCAGTTCACCCTCGCCCGCCGCGAGGCGGGCGAGCAGCGCCCAGCCGATCGCCATGAGGATGTTCGACCCGGGGCCCGCGGCGGCCACCAGCCCCATGTCGCGGCGCGGGCGCCGCAGGTTGCTGTAGACGACGGGAACGGGCTTGGCCCAGCCGAACAGGGCGAGCCCGGTGCCGGACAGCTTCGACAGGAGCAGCAGGATGCCCGGCACCGCGATGGTTCCGATGGGATCGATGTGCTTGAGTGGATTGGCGCTCACGCGACCCGCGAGCCTTGCGGTCGGGTCGCCCAGCAACCACGCCACGTATCCGTGCGCCGCCTCGTGCAGCGTGATGGCGAAGATCGCCGGAACGGCGAAGACCGCAATCAGCTGCGGCAGCGACAGGTCCATGGCGGCGATTGTAGCAAGGGCACCCCTCCGGTCACCGGCGGAAATCCGAGGACCGGCGCCGCGCGGGCGGCACCGGCATGGATGCGGAACGCCCCGCCCTCAGGCGGCGATGCGTTCCGTCGAACCGCGTCCGGCCCGGACCACGACGGGTTCGGGCCCGGTCATGTCCACGATGGTGGTCGGCTCGAAGCCCTGGCCGCCGGCATCGATGACCGCATCGAGCTGCTTGCCGACGCGCTCGATGATCTCGTCGGCCTCGTGCAGGGGGTCCGTCTCGCCGGGCAGGATCAGGCTGGTGCACAGCACCGGCTCGCCGAGCGCCTCGAGGACGCCGAGCGCGATGCGCGAGTCGGGCACGCGCAGCCCGATCGTGCGGCGCGACGGATGCCACAGCCGCCGCGGCGTCTCCTTGGTGGCCGGCAGGATGAAGGTGTAGGGGCCGGGGGTGACTTCCTTCAGGAAGCGGAACTGGCGGTTGTCGACCTGCGCGTAGACCGCGAGCTGCGACAGGTCGGCGCACATGAGCGTCAGAAGGTGTCGTTCGTCGATCTGGCGCAGGGCACGGAGGCGTTCGACCGCCGACTTGTCGCCGAGCCGGCAGGCGAGCACGTAGCAGGCATCCGTCGGCATCGCGAGCAGATGGCCGGCGCGAAGCATCTCCGCGGCCTGGCGCAGCAGCCGGGGCTGTGGGTCGACCGGATGGATCTCGTAGCGAACGGTCATGCGGCGAGCTCCCAGTCGTGCCAGATCGGGATTACCGAATCCGGCAGCGGTGGAACCTGTCCGAGTTCGACGTGGCTCTCGCCCGGTCCGTGGAAGTCCGAACCGCGCGAGGCCAGCAGGCCGAACTCGATCGCGACTTTCGCATACTCCGCGTACTGGTGCACGGAATGGCTGCCGCTCACCACCTCGATGCCGACGCCGCCCGCCTCGCGGAACTCGCCGATCATGGCGTGAAGCTGCACCGGACCGAGCCGGTAGCGGCCCGGATGGGCGAGCACGGCCTGCCCGCCCGCCTGGCGGATCCACGCCACCGCCTCGCCCATGGCGGCCCAGCGCTGGGGCACGAAGCCCGGCCGCCCCTCGACGAGGAAACGGGAAAACACCTCGGTCACGTCCCGGCAGATGCCCTGCTCGACGAGGAAGCGGGCGAAGTGGGTGCGCGAGACGAGCGCCGGATTCCCGACGTAGCGCAGCGCCCCCTCGTAGGCCCCCGGGATGCCGGCGGCCGCGAGCTGCTCCCCGATCTCGACGGCCCGGGCGTCCCGGCCGCTGCGGGTCCGGGCAAGACCCTCCTGCAGGGTTGCGTTCCCCGGATCGACATTGAGGCCGACCACGTGGATCGTCTCCCCGCCCCAGGTGACGGAGACCTCCACGCCGGGCACGAAGCGCAGGCCGAGCTCCCGGGCGCGCGCCGCGGCCTCCTCGAGTCCGCCGAGATTGTCGTGGTCCGTGAGGGCGAGCATCTCGACGCCCTGGGCGACGGCACGCTCGACGACGGCCGCCGGAGGCAGCGTACCGTCGGACATCAGCGAATGGCAGTGCAGGTCGGCATTGATCCGGCGCGGATCGTCCCGACGCTCGGTGGGACTGGCTGTCATGGGCCAAAGGATACGCCCTATCCTGCTGCACTGCAGGATGGGCGCGCACGGAGCGCCGGGGCGGGCCGGTCTTTGCCGCCGGATCGCGGAAGGGCACAATCGGTGTCGCCGCCGGGGGCGGCGATCGTTGCGGCCGCTCCGGGGCCCGAGGAGACCCTGCCGATGCCAGAAACCCAGGTCGACGAGTACGACCGGCTCTATCGCGAGTTCGGCTGGCTGGTGCCGACCCGATTCAACATTTCCGTCGTGTGCGCGACCCGCTGGGCCCGCGATCCGGACCGGATCGCAATCCGGGTCGATCGCGGGGACGCGCGGGGCGAGACCCTCTCCTACGCACGGCTGGACGCCGAGGCGAACCGGCTTGCCAATGCGCTCGCGGCCGAAGGCGTGCGCCGCGGCGACCGCGTCGCCCTGCTGCTGCCCCAGTGCCCGGAAACGGCGATCGCCCAGATGGGCATCATGCGGATGGGCGCAATCGCCATGCCGCTCTCGATGCTGTTCGGCGCCGATGCGATCGCGTACCGCCTGCAGGACAGCGAAACCCGGACCGTGATCGTCGACGCGAGCGTACTCGACACCCTGCGCGAGGCGCGGGTCGAGGCGAGCGGGGTGACCCGGGTGATCGTCGTGGGCGGGGACATCGGCGCGCTCGGAGGCCGTGGCGAGGTCCACTGGCACGAGCTGCTCGGCCGGGCGTCGGACCGGTTCCGGACCGTCGACACCCTGGCCGACGATCCAGCCCTGCTGATCTACACCAGCGGTACGACCGGCCCGCCGAAGGGGGCGCTCATCCCCCACCGCGCCCTGATCGGCAACCTGCCGGGCTTCGTCGCCTCGCAGGACTGGTTCCCGCAGCCCGGGGACGTGTTCTGGTCGCCCGCGGACTGGGCCTGGACCGGGGGGCTCATGGATGCCCTGTTCCCGACGCTCTACTTCGGGCGACCCATCGTCGCCTCTCGCGCCCGGTTCTCGCCGGAGGCCGCGTTCGGGCTGATGGAGCGCCACGGGGTCACGAACGCGTTCCTGTTTCCCACGGCGCTGAAGATGATGATGAAGGCCGTTCCCGTCCCGCGCGAGCGCTATCGCCTGCGCCTTCGCGCGATCATGAGCGGCGGCGAGTCCGTCGGCGACGCCGTGTTCGCCTGGTGCCGGGAAGCCCTCGGCATCACGGTCAACGAGATCTTCGGGCAGACCGAGGCCAACTACCTCATCGGCGGCTCCTCCCGGCGCTGGCCCGCGCGGCCGGGCGCGATCGGCCGCCCCTATCCCGGGCACCGGATCGCCCTGCTCGACGACGACGGCGAGCCGGTGCCGCCCGGCGAGGTCGGCGAGATCGCGCTCCACCGCTACGACATTCACGGCGATGCCGATCCCGTGCTGTTCCTCGGCTACTGGAACCGGCCCGAGGCCACGCAGGCGAGGTTCTCGGGCGACTGGTGGCGCACCGGCGACCTGGCGACGGTGGACGAGGACGGCTACTACTGGTACCGGGGCCGGGCGGACGACATGTTCAAGTCGGCCGGCTACCGGATCGGCCCGAGCGAAGTGGAGAACTGCCTGATCGGGCATCCGGCCGTGGTCAATGCCGCCGTCGTGCCCAAGCCCGATCCCGAGCGCGGCAATCTCGTGAAGGCCTACGTGGTCCTCGCGCCCGGGCACGAGCCCGGACCCGCGCTCGTCGAGGAGCTGCAGCAGCATGTCCGCGGCCGGCTCGCACCCTACGAGTACCCCAAGGAGATCAGCTTCATCGACGAGCTGCCGATGACGACGACCGGCAAGGTGCAGCGACGGGTGCTCAGGCTGCGGGAGGAGGAGGCCGCGGCGGCGCGAGGCCTGCCGCCTCGCTGAGCCAGTCGAGCTCGGCGGGCGTGAAGCCCGCGGCGAGGCGTGCCTCGCGGTTCAGGGGCCCGCGCACGGGCGGCGCCGCATGGCGCGCGTACAGCGACTCGAAGGTGGCCCGCGGCTCGAGGCCGCGCTGCGCGCACAGCGCGTGGTACCAGTGGTTGCCGATCGCGACGTGCCGCACTTCCTCGTCCAGGATCACCTGCAGGATCTCCACCGCGCGCTGGTCGCCGGCGCCGCGCAGGCGGCGCTGGAGTGGCGGGGTCGCATCGAGGCCGCGCGCCTCCATGACACGGGGCACCAGCGCCATGCGGGCGAGCACGTCGTCGCGCGTGCGCCAGGCAAGCTGCCACAGGCCGTCGTGCGCATCGAAGTCGCCGTAGTCGTGGCCGCGCGCCCGCAGCTCGTCGCGCAGCATGCGGAAATGCTTCGCCTCGTCCACGGCGACCGACAGCCAGTCGCGCACGAAGGCCTCGGGCATCGCGAAGCGCCAGGCGGCATCGAGCGCGAGGTTGATCGCGTTGAACTCGATGTGCGCGATGGCATGCAGGAGCGCCGCCCGGCCCTCGGCGCTGCCGACCGGGCGCGGCGGCACCTCGCGCGGGTCCACGAGCCGCGGCCTTGCCGGGCGGCCCGGTTCGCTCGCGCCGAGCGCCTCCCGCCCCGGCCGCGATGGGGGCTCCCCGGGCGACCCGCCCTCGAGCAGGATGCCGATCGCGTCGACGCACGCGAGCTTGTGATCCGGATCCGGGGCCAGCCAGCCGCCGGCGGCCCATGCCCGGAGTTCGTCCACCCGATGACTTACACTTGCAGGCATCCCCTGATTATCCCCGTCCCCGGAGGAACGCGATGAGCGTCTTCGCGCTCGACAACATGGTGCCGATCATCGGTCCCGGCGCCTGGGTGGCCGACACGGCACGAGTGATCGGCAACGTCGAACTCGGCCCCGATGCCAGCGTCTGGTTCGGTGCGATCCTGCGCGGCGACAATGCGCTGATCAAGGTCGGCGCGGGCAGCAATGTCCAGGACGGGGCCGTGCTGCACACCGACCCCGACAGCCCGCTCACCATCGGCGAGTACGTGACGATCGGCCACCAGGCGATGCTGCATGGCTGCACGGTCGGCGACGGTTCGCTCATCGGCATCCAGGCCATCGTGCTCAATGGCGCCAGGATCGGCCGGGGCTGCCTGATCGGCGCCGGCGCGCTCGTCACCGAGGGCAAGGAGATTCCCGACGGCAGCGTCGTCATGGGCGCCCCCGGCAAGGTGGTCCGCCAGCTCGACGAAACCGCGATCGCGCGCTTGCGCGAGAGCGCCGACGGCTATGTCCGGCGCGCCGCGATGTTCCGCGACCGCCTGCGGCTCGTCGCGGGGGGCTGACGGCATGTCCACGCGCGCGGCGGACCGGCTCCTGCGATTCAGCGCCGCGGCCGCGTCGGTCCGGGGCGAATGCGTCGAACTCGGTCCGGCCTGGCGGGAAGTGGTGAGCCGCCATGACCTGCCGCCGACCGTGCGGGAGTGCCTCGGCGAGCTTGTCGCCGCCGCGCTGCTCCTGGCGGCCACCATCAAGCACGACGGAGCGCTGATCCTGCAGCTGCACGGCGACGGGCCGGTGCGGCTGGTGGTCGTCGAGTGCCGCTCCGACGGCAGCTTCCGCGCCACCGTGAAGCTCGGCGAGGAGCCGATCGCCGAGGATGCCGACTTCCGGTCGCTCCTCAATGCCCATGGCCGGGGGCGGTGCGTCGTCACGCTCGATGGCACCGCCGACGGCGCCGGCCATACCTACCAGGGCGTCGTGCCGCTGGAGGGCGCCTCGGTCGCCCAGGTAATCGAGCGCTACATGAGTCGCTCGGAGCAGATTCCGACCCGCCTCTGGCTGGCCGCCGACGAGGGCACGGTGCGCGGCCTCATGCTGCAGCGCATGCCAGGTGCCGGCGGCCATGCGGCACAGGTGGACGAGGACGCCTGGCCGCGCTTCACGCAGCTCGCCGCCACGCTCGAGCACGAGGAGCTGCTCGAGACGCCGGCCGACCGCCTGCTGCACCGGCTGTTCTGGCAGGAGCGGATCGGCCCCCCGGATGCGCGCCCCCTGCGCTTCGCCTGCCGTTGCTCGCGCGGGAAGGTCGCCTCGATGCTGCGCATGCTGGGGCGCGACGAGGTCGAGTCGATCCTCGATGAAAGGGGCGACGTGGAGGTGCGCTGCGAATTCTGCAACGAGGCCTGGCGCTTCGATGTCGTCGACTGCGCCGCCCTGTTCGTCGAGGGACTGGTTCCCGGCAACCGCACGCCCCAGTAGGCGGGCGCGGGCGCTTCAGTGCCCGGCGTCGGCGGTCTGGATGCGCGCGCCGTCCCTGCCCGTGTCGCCCACCTGGTTGATCTGCACGAAGACCTCGCCGTGGCCGACCATGCCGAGGTCGTAGCGGGCGCGTTCCTCCACCGCCTGGCGACCTTCGGCGAGATCCCGCAGCTCCGCCTCCAGGCCGGCGTTGAGCGCCGCCGTGCGCGCGTTGGCCTGCTGCTGCTCGGCGAGCAGCGCGCTCAGCCGCCAGACCTCGCGCCAGCCCCGCTCCCCGAACCAGAGCGGATACTGGATCGCGACGAGGAGCGCGACGAGGATGAAGGTCAGCGGTCGCATCGCGGCGATGTCAGCGCAGGTTGTAGAAAGCCTGGCGCCCCGGGTAGCTGGCCACGTCGCCGAGGTCCTCCTCGATGCGCAGCAGCTGGTTGTACTTCGCGATGCGGTCGGTCCGGCTCATCGAGCCGGTCTTGATCTGCAGGGCATTGGTCGCCACGGCGATGTCCGCGATCGTGGTGTCCTCCGTCTCGCCCGAGCGATGCGACACCACGGCCGTGTAGTTGTGGCGCTTGGCCAGCTCGATCGCCGCGAAGGTCTCGGTGAGCGTCCCGATCTGGTTGATCTTGATCAGGATGGAATTGGCGATGCCCTGCTCGATGCCCTTCTGGAGGATCTTCGTGTTGGTCACGAAGAGGTCGTCGCCGACGAGCTGTACCCGGTCGCCGAGCACGTCCGTGAGCAGCTTCCAGCCGTCCCAGTCGTCCTCGGCCATCCCGTCCTCGATGGAGATGATCGGGTACTTGTCGCACCAGGTGGAAAGCAGGTTGGCGAAATCGCCCGACGACAGCACCAGGTTCTCGCCGGCCAGGTGGTACTTGCCGTCGCGATAGAACTCGGAACTGGCGCAGTCCAGGCCCAGCGCCACCTGCCGCCCGGGCTCGTAGCCCGCCTTCTCGATGGCCGACAGGATGAGCTGGATCGCTTCCTCGTGGCTGCCCACGTTGGGCGCGAAGCCGCCCTCGTCGCCGACGGCCGTGGACATGCCCTTGTCGTGGATCAGCTTCTTTAGGGCATGGAAGACCTCGGCGCCGTAGCGCAGCGCCTCGCGGAAGCTCGGCGCCCCCACCGGCAGGATCATGAACTCCTGGAGGTCGAGCGAATTGTTGGCGTGCGCGCCGCCATTGATGACGTTCATCATCGGCACCGGCAGCGACATCGCGCCCGAGCCGCCGAAGTAGCGGTACAGGGGCAGGCCCGATTCCTCGGCCGAGGCGCGCGCCACCGCCATGGAGACCGCGAGGGTGGCATTGGCGCCCAGGCGCGACTTGTTCTCGGTGCCGTCGAGATCGATGAGCGTGCGGTCGATCCAGGCCTGCTCGGTGGCATCGAGGCCCATCAGGGCCTCGGAGATCTCGGTGTTGATGTGCTCGACCGCGCGCAGCACCCCCTTGCCGAGATAGCGGTCGGCGTCGCCGTCACGCAGCTCGATGGCCTCGCGCGAGCCGGTGGACGCGCCCGAGGGAACCGCCGCCCGGCCCATCACGCCGGTTTCGAGGAGAACGTCGCATTCGACGGTCGGATTGCCACGTGAATCGATGATCTCGCGGCCGATGATGTCGACGATGGTGCTCATTGGCGGTCTTCTGGTCCTGGCGAAGATGAACGGGTGCAGGCGGTCCGCGCCGTCAGGGCGCCGATGCTCGAATGATAGACGGGAATCGGCCTCGGAATGTCAATGATCGGGGCCGGGATCCTCACCGGGCGAGTTTCGCTTCCGGGAAGCCGGCCGACTTCACGAGGGTGTCAATGTCGCGCAGGGTGCGCAGCAGATCCTCCATGAGGTCGAGCGGCCAGGCATTGGGCCCGTCGGACAGCGCCCGCTCCGGGTCGGGATGCGTTTCCATGAACACGCCCGCCACCCCGGCGGCGACCGCCGCGCGGGCGAGCACGGGCACGAACTCGCGCTGGCCGCCCGAGGCGGTGCCCTGCCCCCCCGGCAGCTGCACCGAATGCGTGGCATCGAACACGACCGGGCAGCCCGTCTCGCGCATGATCGCCAGGGAGCGCATGTCGGACACGAGGTTGTTGTAGCCGAAGCTCACCCCGCGCTCGCAGACCATGAAGCGGTCGCCGGCCGCGGGATCGCCGCCCGCCGACTCGATCGCCGCCTCGCGCGCCTTGTCGACCACGTTCTTCATGTCGTGCGGTGCCAGGAACTGGCCCTTCTTGATGTTCACCGGCTTGCCGCAGGTGGCCACGGCCCGGATGAAATCGGTCTGCCGCACCAGGAAGGCCGGGGTCTGGAGGACATCGACGACCTCGGCAACCGGCCCGATCTGGTCGATCTCGTGGACATCCGTGAGCACCGGCACGCCGATCCGCTCGCGGACGTCGGCGAGGATCTTCAGGCCAGCCTCGAAGCCGGGCCCGCGGAAGGACTTGCCCGAGCTGCGATTCGCCTTGTCGAACGACGACTTGTAGATGAACGGCACGCCCAGGCGGTCCGTGATCTCCTTGAGCCGGCCGGCGGTGTCGAAGGCGAGCTCGGCCGACTCGATCACGCACGGTCCGGCGATCAGGAACAGCGGTCGATCCAGGCCGGCATCGAAATGGCAGAGCTTCATGT
>CAZDYQ010000042.1:0-29766 GCA_964509685.1 uncultured Burkholderiaceae bacterium | reverse complement strand
CGTCGTACACCACCCGGTTGATGCCCCGCACCTCGTTGATGATGCGGTTCGACACCCGGCCGAGCAGCTCATGCGGCAGGTGCGCCCAGTGGGCGGTCATGAAGTCCTGGGTCTGGACGGCGCGCAGCGCGACGACGAATTCGTAGGTACGGCCGTCGCCCATGACGCCGACCGATCGCACCGGCAGGAAGACGGCGAAGGCCTGGGATGTCTTGTCGTACCAGCTCTGGCCGTCTGCATCGATGGTCTTGCGCAGCTCGTCGATGAAGATGGCGTCGGCCTGGCGCAGCATGTCGGCGTACTCGCGCTTGACCTCGCCCAGGATGCGCACGCCGAGGCCCGGCCCCGGGAACGGATGCCGGTACACCATCCCGCGCGGCAACCCGAGCGCCACGCCGAGCTCGCGCACCTCGTCCTTGAAGAGGTCGCGCAGCGGCTCCAGCAGCTTGAGGTGCAGCGTCTCGGGCAGGCCGCCCACGTTGTGGTGGGACTTGATGGTCTTGGCCTTGCCGGTCTTGCTGCCGGCCGACTCGATGACGTCGGGATAGATGGTGCCCTGCGCGAGCCAGCGGGCGCCCTCGATCTTCGCGGATTCGCGCTGGAAGACCTCGACGAACTCCCGGCCGATGATCTTGCGCTTGGCCTCGGGGTCGGTCACGCCCTTGAGGTGGCCGAGGAACTGTTCGCTCGCGTCCACGTGGATGACGCGCACGCCCAGGTGGCTGGCGAAGGTCGCCATCACCTGCTCGGCCTCGCCCAGCCGCAGCAGGCCGTGGTCCACGAACACGCACACGAGCTGGTCGCCGATGGCGCGATGGATCAGCGCCGCGGCCACCGATGAATCGACGCCGCCCGAGAGCCCGAGGATGACGGTATCACCGCCCACCTGCTCGCGGATCTTCGCGACTTCCTCGTCGATGTAGTTCGGCATGGTCCAGTCGGGCCGCGCGCCGCAGATGCCGCGCACGAAGCGCTCGAGCATGGCCTTGCCCTGCTTCGTGTGCGTGACCTCCGGGTGCCACTGCAGCCCGTAGAACCCACGTTCGTCGTCCGCCATGCCGGCGATCGGGCAGTTGTCCGTCGAGGCCATCAGCCGGAACCCCGGCGGCAGCTTCGTGACCTTGTCGCCGTGGCTCATCCACACGTCGAGCAGGCCGTGGCCTTCCTCGTTGCGGGCGTCCTCGATGCCTTCGAGCAGGCGCGTGTGCCCGCGCGCGCGCACGCGGGCGTAGCCGAACTCGCGCACATCGCCCGCCTCCACCGCGCCCCCCAGTTGCGCCGCCATCACCTGCATGCCGTAGCAGATGCCGAGCACCGGTACGCCCGCCTCGAACACGCGCTGGGGCGCCTTCGCGCCGGCCGCCTCGTTCACCGAGAGGTGGCTGCCCGAGAGGATGATGCCGCGCAGGCTCCCGTCGGCGGCCCAGGCCTCGAGGGTGGCCTCGGCATCGTCATAGGGATGGATCTCGCAATAGACATTGAGCTCGCGGATCCGGCGGGCAATGAGCTGGGTGACCTGGGAACCGAAGTCCAGGATCAGGATCTTGTCGTGATTCACGGGGAAGGCCTGTTCTGTCGAAGCGCCGCGCCGGCGGCATGGCCGCCTAGCGCGGGCCCGCGTGGTAGTTCGGCGCTTCCTTGGTGATCTGCACGTCGTGCACGTGCGACTCGGTCATGCCGGCGCCCGTGATCTCGACGAACACCGAGCGCGTGCGCAGCTCGTCGATCGTCCGGCAGCCGCAATACCCCATGCTCGCCCGCAGGCCGCCCATGAGCTGGTACAGGATGGCCACCACCGAGCCCTTGTACGGCACCCGGCCCTCGATGCCCTCGGGCACGAGCTTGTCGGCATTCATCTCCGGGTCCTGGAAGTAGCGGTCGGCCGCGCCGGCGCTCATCGCGCCGAGCGAGCCCATGCCCCGGTAGGCCTTGTAGGAGCGGCCCTGGTACAGCACGACCTCGCCGGGCGCCTCTTCGGTGCCGGCGAGCATCGAGCCCATCATGACCGTGTGCGCCCCGGCGGCGATCGCCTTGGCGATGTCGCCCGAGTAGCGGATGCCGCCGTCGGCGATGAGCGGCACGTCGGTGCCCTCGAGCGCCTCGGCCACGTCGCTGATCGCGGTGATCTGCGGCACGCCCACGCCGGCCACCACGCGCGTGGTGCAGATCGAGCCTGGTCCGATGCCGACCTTGACCGCATCGGCGCCCGCCTCGACCAGGTCGCGGGCGGCCTCGCCGGTGGCGATGTTGCCCCCGATGACATCGATCTTCGGGTACTCGCGCTTGAGCCGGCGCACGCGATCGATCACGCCCTTGCTGTGGCCGTGCGCGGTGTCCACCACGATCACGTCCACGCCGGCGCGCACCAGCAGTTCGACGCGCTCGTCGGTGTCCTCGCCGATGCCCACCGCGGCGCCCACGCGCAGCTGGCCGGCGGCGTCCTTGCTGGCGAAGGGATGGGCGGTGGCCTTGAGGATGTCCTTGACCGTCATGAGGCCGCGCAGCTCGCCCGCCTCGTTCACGACCAGCACCCGCTCGAGGCGGTGCTTGTGCATCAGCGCCTGGGCCTCGTCGGGCGTGGAGCCCTCGGGCACGGTGATGAGGCGCTCGCGCGGGGTCATGATCTCGCGCACCTGGACGTCGAGGCGGGACTCGAAGCGCAGGTCGCGGTTGGTGACGATGCCGACGACCTTCTTGCCCTCGAGCACCGGCAGGCCGGAGATCTTGTGGTTGCGGGTGATCTCCAGGACCTCGCGCACCCGCATGTCCGGGGTGATCGTGATCGGGTCCACGATGACGCCCGACTCGAAGCGCTTGACGCGCGAGACCTCCGCGGCCTGGGCGGCGGGGCTGAGGTTCTTGTGGATGATGCCGAGGCCGCCCTGCTGGGCGAGCGCGATGGCGAGGCGGGATTCGGTGACCGTGTCCATCGCCGCCGACACCAGCGGCATGCGCAGTTCGATGTTCCGGGTCAGCCGGCTGGTGAGCGAGGTGTCGCGGGGGAGGACTTCAGAGTAGGCGGGGACGAGCAGGACGTCGTCGAAGGTGAGCGCCTTCTTGAGCAGTCGCATGGGAACCTCTGGACGCAAAAGCGAATTATACAGAAGCCTTCGTCGCGCCGCCGCCCATCGGCTTGCTCCCGCCGCCGGCCCGCACCGCCCGGAAACCCCCGCCGCGATGCGGAAGAATGGCCGGACCGCCCGGCCCGTGGAGCCCGCGATGACGCTTCGATTCGCCTGCCTCGTCCTGCTGCTGGCCGGTTTCGCCGGCCTCGCCCAGGCCCAGTACCAGTGGCGCGACGACCGTGGACGCATGGTCTATTCGGACGTGCCGCCCCCGCCCGGAACGCCCGCCGACCGCATCCTGCGCGGGCCGAAGCCGTCCGTGGCGCCCGCCGTTGCGACGCAACCCGGTGCCCCGACGGCCATGGCCAATGCCGCGGCCGCGGCGCCGGCCGCCGCGGTGCCCGCCTACAAGGAAAAGGCCATGGCCTTCGAGAAGCGCCGCCAGGAGCGCGCCGAGGCCGAGGCCAAGGCCGCCCAGGCCGCGCGCGAGGCGGCCGAGAAGGCCCGCTACTGCGACGAACTGGAGGCCCAGCGCCGGACGCTCGCGAGCGGCGCCCGGATCGTCACCGTGGGCGCCGACGGCGAGCGGCGCTACCTCGACGATGCGGCGCGCAAGCTGCGCCTCGAGGAAAACGCCCGGGCGATCGCCAGCGGTTGCCAGGGCTAGGATTCCGGACCGCCCCGGGGCTCCCCCGGTCCCTCCCCTGGTCCCCTTTCCCGTTCAGGCGCCCGTGCGCCCCCGGGTCCACTTGTCCGGGCCGCCCTGCCCGCGCCTGGCCCGCACCTTGGCATGGCGCGCCGCCTTGGGGTCTGCCGTGATCGGGCCGAGCAGCTCGATGCGGTCGCCGTCGTAGATCGGCATCCCGGGCCGGCCGGGCTTGCCGTACACCGCCACCTTCCAGTGGCCCGCGGCGACCCGGGCGGCGATGTCCGCGAGCCGCGGGTCGGCGAGCAGCGCATCGAGGTTCGGGGCCCCGTCGTAGTCGATCGCGCGCATCCGCAGCGGTGGCGCCGCCACGCCCTCGAGCCCGAAGGCGGGCTCGCCGGGGATGCCGCCCGCGTGCTCGTCGTCCACCCAGACGAGGGTGATGCGCATCAGGCGGCGCCCCGGCGGTGGAGCGCCTCGGCCCGCTTCACGAAGGCGTCCACGAAGGTGGCCGCGATCTGCCCGAACACCGGCGACAGCGCCCGCCCCAGGAGCCCGCCCGCGATCTCGTAGTCCAGCGTGAACTCGACCTTGCAGGCCGACGGGGCGAGTTCGTGGAACTGCCAGCGCCCGCGCAGGCGCCTGAAGGGGCCGTCCACCAGCTCCATGTCGATGGAGCGGGGCCGGTCATGGGTGTTGCGGGTGGTGAACGACTGCCGGATGCCCTTGAACTTGATCCCTACGGTGGCGATCATGCCGCCCTCGATCCGCTCGACCTCGGTCGAGGGGCACCACGGGAGGAACTGCGGGTAGTCCTCGACCCGTTCGACGAGATCGAACATCTCGGCCGCCGGATACGGCAGGAGGACGGACTTGGTGATCGACGGCACTGGATGTCGCTTGGCGCCGGCGGGCCGGCGACCGGGGCCCCGAGGGGCCGGCTGGTAGAATCAGGTCAACGATTGTAGACAATGAGCATCGTCCAGAACAAAAAGGCCTTCCACGACTACTCGATCGAAGAACGGTTCGAAGCCGGTCTCGTGCTCGAGGGGTGGGAGGTCAAGGCGATCCGCGCGGGTCGTGTGCAGATCAAGGAGGCGTACATCATCCTGCGCAATGGCGAGCTCTTCCTGCTCGGCGCGCACATCACGCCGCTGCCCGAGGCCTCCACCCACGTCCAGCCCGATCCCACGCGCACCCGCAAGCTGCTGATGCACGCCCAGCAGATCGACAAGCTCGTCGGCAAGGTCGAGCGCGCCGGATACACCCTCGTTCCCCTCGACCTCCACTACACCCGCGGGCGCATCAAGCTCGAGGTGGGCCTCGCCAAGGGCAAGCGCCAGTACGACAAGCGCGCCGCCGAGAAGGAACGCGAGTGGGCGCGCGAGAAGGAACGCCTGCACAAGACGGTCGTGCGGCGCTAGCCGCGCCGCGGCCGCCCTCCCCTCATTCCCCCTGCCTCGCGGCGTGGAAGCGCCGCGCGATGGCCATGAGGCCCTCGGGGCCGCGCTCGGCCGGCGGCGCCCGCTCGAGCAGGCAGGCGAAGAGCGACGCGGTGGCGAAGGCGTCGCTCGCCGCATCGTGCCGTCGCCGCGGCGCGATGCCAAAGTGCTCTAGGCACTCGTCCAGGGTCTGCGCCGTCGCGTTGGGCATCAGCGCCGGCGCGAGGTCGGCGATGTCGAGCCAGGGATTGGGGAAGCGGATGCGATGCGCCTTCATCGCCCGGAGCAGCACCTCGCGATCGAAGGGCGCGTGGAACGCGGCGAGCGGGCTCGCGCCGACGTAGTTCGCAAAGCGCTCGCAGGCCACGGCGGGGTCCACCGCGGTGAGCTGGGCCTCGGCCCCGATGCCGTGCACCAGGATGTTCGCCCGGCCGCTTGCCACCTTCGGGCGCACGCGGATCTCGAAGCTGTCGCCGACCGACACCCGCGTGCCGCGCATGGCCACCGCGGCGATCGCCAGCAGCTCGTCGCGCCGCGGATTGAGCCCCGTGGTCTCGATATCGACGACCACCCAGCGCGCCCGGGACGGGTCGGGCACGGGTGATGGCGAGGGATTCCGGTTCGTATTCATGGGCGATCGCGGCTCAGCCGGGGTAGTCCAGTCGAAGTCGCTGCTGCAGCAGGCGCGCCTGTCTCAGCGCTTCCCTCAGGATGCGCCGGTCGAGCCGGGTGAGCCTGCGCAGCTCCACCATGTTCGGATTCGCGCTCCCGCGCAAGTCCACGGCCTGCTGGACCCGCAGCCGCAGCCCCTGCAGGAACTGGAACGCGTCGATCCAGTCGCGCGCCTCGTCCTGCTTCAGGCGGCGGGCCTCCACGAGCGCCTCGAGCCGCTCGGCGGTGCCCGTGCCCCGAACGCCCGCGCCGAGCGCCAGCACGCGGGCGGCATCCACGAACGGCATGGTGCCATGAAGCTTGAGGTCCAGCTCGCCGCCCGCGCCCATGCCGAGCAGCGGCTCGATGAGGTCGGAGCCCCAGGAGCCCGGGATGCGGTTGCGCAGCGCCTCGTCGCTCATCTGCTTGAGGAAGCGGCCGTTGCGCATCGCCCGCTCGGTGACGAAATCGCGCAGTTCCACGGCGAGCAGCGTGTCGCCGGCGAGCCCGCGGAAGTCGAAGAAGATGCTGGCCGACAGCAGCGCCTCGCCGTCGCCGTGTTCGATCCAGTCGGCGAACCGCGCCTTCCATTCGCCGAGCGTCAGGCACCAGCGCGGGTTGCTCGCCATCACCCCGCCCTTGCACAGCGGATAGCCGCAGCGGTCGAGCGCCTGGTTGACCTCCAGCGCGAAGGCGAGCATGCGCTCGCGCGTCGCCTCGTCGCCATCGTGCAGGATGAGGCCGTTGTCCTGGTCGGTGGCGATGGTCTGCTCCTCCCGGCCCTCGCTGCCGAGCGCGAGCCAGCAGAACCGCTCCGGATCGATGCCGCGCCCGGCGGCGACGAGCTCGATGAGGCGCTGGGTCAGCCGGTCGTTCAGCCGGCTGATGAGCCCGGTGACGAGATGCGGGCTCACGCCCTGCGCGACCAGCACCGAGGACCACCGCCGGATGTCCTCGGCCGCCTGCGCGAGGCCCTCCACATTGGTGGCCACGGCGATGCCGTCGCCGATGCTGCGCATGCTGCTGCGCTGCAGGGCGAAGAGGTCGCGTTCCGTCACGATGCCCGCGAGCCGGCCGTCGCGCAGCACCGGCAGGTGCCGGATGGAATGCTTCGCCATCACCAGGGCCGCGTCGGCCACCGTGTCCACCGCGGACAGCGTGACGACCGGCCGCGTGCAGACCCGTTCCACCGGCGTGTCGAGCGACAGCTCGGGCAATACCACCCGGCCGATCACGTCCAGCCGCGTGAGGATGCCGAGCACGGGCTCCTCCGCCCTCTCCGGATCGTCCGGCACGACGAGGACCGACCCGACCCGCGCCGCCTCCATGCGCGCGAAGACCTCGCGCAGCGGTTCGCCGGCCCGCGCCGTCACGGGCGGGCCCTTCATCACGACCTCGAGCGGGGTGTTCATGTCCCGCCGCTCGGCGGTGCGCAGCGCGTAGTTCGCCTGCTGCTGCGCGCGCGAGATGTCGAGCAGCACGGCCAGCTGGTGGGTGGTGAACTCGCGCCACGCCTCGCTGCGCCGGCAGAGGTCCTCGAAGTCCGCCCGCAGGAGCCGCCAGCAGAACACGTCGCCTACCGCCCGGAAGGTGGTCTGCGTCGGCCGTCCCGCGGCGAGCGAGCCCACCGGGAACGATTCGCCGGCCACCAGGCGGCTCAGCAGCGGCTCGTCGTCCAGGCCGGGGCTGGAGGCCTCCACCACGCCCTGGCGGATGATGTAGCAGGCCTCGGGCACGTCCGGGCCCGGCGCCACGATCACCTCGCCGTGATGGAAGTACTCGAGCTCGAGCCGGCTCGCCAGGTGGTCGAGCAGCGGGGGCTCGAACTGCGAGAACGGGGCGTACTGGGCGAGATCGGCCCGGACCTCGGCGATCAGGGTGGGGGCGCTCATCCCGATGCCCGCCTGTCCCGACCGGACCCGGCGCCCCCGCCGTTCCTAGCTCGCGCCCGCGCCGGGCTCGCGCCGCACGACGGAGGTAGCGGTCGCGACCATCGAGGTGACGTCGGCGAGGTTCGCCGGCACGATCATCGTGTTGTTCTCCTTCGCCAGTCGCGCCAGCGCATCGATGTACTTCTCGGCCACCTGCAGGTTCATCGCCGGCATGCCGCCGGGCGACTCGATCGCCTGCGCGATGCGCTCGATGGCGCGCGCCGTGGCATCGGCCACCGCCTGAATCGCCGCGGCCTCGCCCAGCGCCCGGTTGACCTCGGCCTGGCGCTCGCCCTCCGACCGGGCGATCTGGGCCTCGCGCTCGCCGCTGGCGAGGTTGATCTGCTGCTGCCGCCTGCCCTCGGACTCGGCGATCACGGCGCGCTTCTCGCGCTCGGCGGTGATCTGCGCCTGCATGGCGTGCAGGATGACATCGGGCGGGGTGAGGTCCTTGATCTCGTAGCGCAGCACCTTGACGCCCCAGTTGAGCGCGGCCTCGTCGAGCGCCTCCACCACCCGCGCATTGATCAGGTCGCGCTCCTCGAAGGTGTGGTCGAGCTCGAGCTTGCCGATCACCGAGCGCAGCGTCGTCTGCGCGAGCTGCGTGATCGCCGAGACGTAGTTGCTCGAGCCGTACGACGCGAGCCGCGCATCCGTCACCTGGAAGTACAGCACCCCGTCCACGGTGAGCTGGGTGTTGTCCTTGGTGATGCAGACCTGGCTGGGCACGTCGAGCGGGATCTCCTTCAGCAGGTGCCTGTAGGCGACCCGGTCGATGAACGGCACGAGGATGTTGAGCCCCGGCCCCAGGACCTTGTGGAACTTCCCGAGCCGCTCGACGACCCAGGCATGCTGCTGCGGCACGACCTTCACCGCCTGCGCGACGAAGACCACCGCCAGCGCCAGCACCACCAGGGCCAGGACGAGTCCGTTCGATGCTTCGATCATGTCCGGGATTTCCTCAGTTTCCGGCCGGGGTGACGACGAGCCGGTTGCCGACCACGCCCCGGATCACGTGGGGCCCCGGACGCCCGGCCGGGCCGTCCGGGTCGGCGAGCTCCACCTGCCAGGCCGAGCCCCGGTAGCGCGCGATGGTGCGGTGGGGCTCGTCCCAGTGCTCGATCTGGATGCGGGCGCCGACGTCCAGCGCGAGGTCGGCCTCCTCGCGCCGGGCCCGCGCCCGGCGCCGGCGCCAGATCAGGGCCCACCCGGCGATGGCGCAGGCGGCCGTGGCCAGCAGTTGCAGGGTGAGCGAGCCGCCGGCCAGCGCGACCACCCCGCCCGCCACGCAACCGAGCGCCAGCACCAGCAGGTAGAAGGTCCCCGTGAGCATTTCCACGATGCCCAGGACCAGCGCCGCCAACCACCATGCCTCGTGGATCTGCATAGAGCCTCCGCCGCGAATCCTATCACCCGGCCCCGGCCGTCCGTCCATGCCGCGGCTTACCGCAACGAGGCCCTCGCCGCGATTGCCGCGCCCTCGAAAAACCGGCTAGCATCTGCCGACGCCGGATCACCGGACTCATGTCGGATCGAGCCCGTCCGCCTTATCGAGGAGACCCTTGAAATGAAGAAGACCCTGTTGAGCTTCGCGCTTGCCGCGGCCCTCGTGCCCCTCGCCATGCCGGCGAGCGCCCAGACCGTGGTCAGGATCGGGCATGTCGCCCCGCTGACCGGGGGGATCGCGCACCTCGGCAAGGACAACGAGAACGGCGCCCGCCTGGCGATCGAGGAGCTCAATGCCAAGAGGCTCAAGATCGGCGGCAAGGAAGTGCGCTTCGAGCTGCTCTCGGAGGACGACGCCGCGGACCCGAAGCAAGGCACCGCCGCCGCCCAGAAGCTGGTGGACGCCGGCGTGGTCGGCGTCATCGGCCACCTGAACTCGGGCACGACGATCCCGGCCTCGCGCATCTACTACGACGCCGGCATCCCGCAGATCTCGCCATCGGCGACCAATCCCAAGTACACGAAACAGGGCTTCGACACCGCCTTCCGCGTCGTGGCCAACGACGGCCAGCTCGGCGGCACGCTCGGCCGCTATGCGGTCAACGAGCTCAAGATCAAGCGCATCGCCGTGATCGACGACCGCACCGCCTACGGCCAGGGCGTGGCAGACGAGTTCGCCAAGGCGGCCGAAGCCGCCGGCGCGACCATCGTCGGGCGCGAGTTCACCACCGACAAGGCCACCGACTTCAACGCCATCCTCACGTCCATCAAGGGCAAGAATCCCGAGCTGGTCTTCTTCGGCGGGATGGACGCGGTGGCGGGCCCCATGCTGCGCCAGCTCAAGCAGCTCGGCATGCAGGTGAAGTTCATGGGCGGCGACGGCATCTGCTCGCCCAAGCTCGCCGAGCTGGGCGGTGACGCCATTGCAGACGACCAGGTGGTCTGCGCCGAGGCCGGCGGCGTGACCCAGGACCATGTCGCCGCCATGGAGGCCTGGAAGAAGCGCTACCAGGAGCGCTTCAAGGCCGAGGTCCAGATCTACGGGCCGTACGTCTATGACGCGACGATGACCATGGTCGCGGCCATGCAGAAGGCGGACTCGACCGATCCGAAGAAGTACCTGCCGGAGCTGAAGAAGATCTCGTACGACGGCGTGACCGGACCGATCAGCTTCGACGAGTACGGCGACATCAAGGACGGCGCGCTGACGCTCTACACCTACCGCGGTGGCCAGCGCGTCCAGATGATGGTCGTGAAGTAAACGGAAGGCCCATCCGGCCCGGCGCCCGCCGGGCCGGATGACGGCGCGTCAGCGCCCGGACCGGTGCGCCGCCAGGCGCTGCCAGGTATCCACCACCGTGTCCGGGTTCAGGGAGATCGAGGCGATCCCCTGGTCCATGAGCCATTCGGCGAGATCCGGATGGTCCGAGGGTCCCTGACCACAGATGCCGACGTACTTGCCGGCATTGCGGCAGGCCGCGATGGCCCGGGCGAGCAGCTGCCTCACCGCCGGGTCGCGCTCGTCGAAGCCGTCGGCGACCAGCCCGGAATCGCGATCGAGGCCCAGGGTGAGCTGGGTCAGGTCGTTCGACCCGATCGAGAAGCCGTCGAAGTGCTCGAGGAACTCCTCGGCCAGCAACGCGTTCGACGGCAGCTCGCACATCATGATGATGCGCAGCCCGCCGTTGCCATCGGCATCGGCGCCGCTGCCGCGCGACAGGCCGTGGCGGGCGAGCAGCTCGATCACGCCGGCGGCTTCCTTCACGGTCCGCACGAACGGGATCATGAGCTCGACGTTGCGAAGGCCCATCTCCTCGCGAACCTTCTTCATCGCCTTGCATTCGAGCTCGAAGCACTCGGCGAAGTCGCTCGACAGGTAGCGCGCCGCGCCGCGGAAGCCCAGCATCGGGTTCTCTTCCTCGGGCTCGTAGCGCGACCCGCCGATGAGCTTGCGGTACTCGTTCGACTTGAAGTCCGACAGCCGGACGATGACGGGCTTGGGCCAGAAGGCCGCGGCGATCGTCGCCACCCCCTCGGCGAGCCGGTCGATGTAGAAGCTGCGCGGCGTCGCATGGCCGCGGGCCACGCTCTCGACCGCCTTCTTGAGCTCGCCGTCCACGTTGGGGTAGTCGAGGATCGCCTTGGGATGGATCCCGATGTTGTTGTTGATGATGAACTCGAGCCGCGCGAGGCCGACGCCCGCGTTGGGCAGCTGCGCGAAGTCGAACGCGAGCTGCGGATTGCCCACGTTCATCATCACCTTGACCGGCAGCTCGGGCATCTCGCCGAGCCGGGTCTCGACGACCTCGGTCTCGAGCAGGCCGTCATAGACATGCCCGGTGTCGCCCTCGGCGCACGACACCGTGACCAGCGCGCCGTCGGAGAGCACGTCCGTGGCCTGGCCACAGCCGACCACCGCGGGGATGCCCAGCTCGCGCGCGATGATCGCGGCATGGCAGGTGCGCCCGCCCCGGTTGGTGACGATCGCCGAGGCGAGCTTCATGACCGGCTCCCAGTTGGGATCCGTCATGTCGGTGACGAGCACGTCGCCCGCCTGGACCCGTTGCATCTCGGAGGAATCCGACACGACGCGCACCGGGCCGGCGCCGACCTTCTGCCCGATCGCCCGGCCGCTCACGAGGATCTCGGAGCTGCCCTTCAGCTTGAAGCGCTGCTGCACGCCCTCGCTGCCCTGCGACTTCACGGTCTCGGGCCGCGCCTGCAGGATGTAGAGCTTGCCGTCGATCCCGTCGCGGCCCCATTCGATGTCCATCGGCCGCTTGTAGTGGCGCTCGATGATGAGCGCGTAGCGGGCGAGCTCGATGACCTCGTCGTCGGTGAGCGAGTAGCGCCCGCGCTCGGCGGCGCTGGTGTCCACCGTGCGCACCGTGCGGCCGACCGTGCTGTCGGCGGTCGCCTCGGCACCCTCCTCGACGAATTCCATCTTGATGAGCTTCGAGCCCATCTGGCGCCGGATGATCGGGAAGTTCCCCGCCTCGAGCATGGGCTTGTGGACATAGAACTCGTCCGGGTTCACGGCGCCCTGCACGACCGTCTCGCCGAGGCCGTAGGCGCTGGTGATGAAGACGACATCCCGAAAGCCGGACTCGGTGTCGAGCGTGAACATCACGCCGGCCGCGCCCCGGTCGCTGCGCACCATGCGCTGGACGCCGGCCGACAGCGCCACCTCGGAGTGGGCGAAGCCCTTGTGCACGCGGTACGAGATGGCGCGGTCGTTGTACAGCGACGCGAAGACATGCTTGATGCGGTCGAGCACCGCATCGATCCCCACCACGTTGAGATAGGTCTCCTGCTGGCCGGCGAAGGAGGCGTCGGGCAGGTCCTCGGCGGTGGCCGACGAGCGCACCGCGACCGAGATCGTGCCGCCCGACTCCGCCTCGAGGCGCGCATAGTGCTCGCGGATCTCGGCCTCGAGCGCCCTGGGCAGCGGCGCATCGACGATCCATTGCCGGATCGTGGCGCCGCATTCGGCGAGCGCCTTGACGTCCTCGGTATTGAGCCGCTCGAGCTTCTCGGCGATGCGCCGGGTGAGATCGTTCTCCTCGAGGAAGTTCCGGAAGGCCTCGGCCGTGGTGGCGAAGCCCCCCGGCACCCGGACGCCGCTGGCGGCCAGCTGGCTGATCATTTCCCCGAGCGATGCGTTCTTGCCGCCGACGACATCGACGTCGTCCATGCGTAGCTCGTCGAACGGTACGACGGCCCGCCCCTTGAATCGAGTCATGTGAAAGTCCTGAAATGGAAAAAAACTCTTTGCGCAAAACGCTCCAGGAGGAAGTGGCGGGGCGGGCCACTGCCTTCTGCAACGCTCTGCCGGGGCGCCCCTCGCCGCGGCCCGGCCGCGGGTCGGGCCGGACGCCGGCGTACGCCGGACTGCGCTATTTTAGGCCCTGCGGCCAGGGCCGCGCGGCGGGCCCGGGACAGGGCCGTGACCGAAAGCACAACCGATCCGCCCATCCGGAGCCCCAGATGACCGATGCCAGTCCGCAGCCCGTCGACCGAACCGTGTTCTACGTGTCCGACGGCACGGGCATCACCGCCGAGACCTTCGGTCATTCCCTGATGACGCAGTTCGAGCACCTGCGGGTCCGGCAGGTGCGGCTGCCCTTCGTCAACTCCCCCGAAAAGGCGATCGAGGCGCGCCGCCGGATCGACGAGCAGGCCCGCATCGACCGCTTCCGCCCGATCGTCTTCAGCACCCTGGTGGACCCTGCCGTCAACGAGATCGTGCGGGCCGCCAACTGCCGCTTCCTCGACCTCTTCGCCACCTTCGTCGAGCCGCTCGAGCAGGAGTTCGGGCTGAAGTCCACGCACACGGTCGGGCGCTCGCACACCATGGGCGATGCCGGCCAGTACAACCGCCGCATCGAGGCGATCAACTATTCGCTCGCGCACGACGATGGCCAGGCCCATACCGACCTGGCCGCCGCCGACGTGATCCTGGTGGGCGTATCGCGCAGCGGCAAGACGCCCACCAGCCTCTACCTCGCGATGCAGTTCGGCATCAAGGCGGCGAACTACCCGCTCATTCCGGAGGACTTCGAGCGCAAGCGCCTGCCGGACGCGCTGTATCCCCACAAGCGCAAGCTCTTCGGCCTGTCGATCGCGCCCGAGCGGCTCGCCGAGGTGCGCAACGAACGCCGGCCAGGCAGCTCCTACGCCTCGCTGCAGAACTGCCGGCGCGAGGTCTCGGAGGCCGAGGCGATGATGCGGCGCGAGGGCATCCGCTGGCTCTCGACCACCAACAAGTCGATCGAGGAAATCGCGGCCACCATCGTCGAGCACCTCCAGCTGCGCTCCTGAGGCCGGCGCGGGACTCATGCCGGCGGCCCCGGCGGTCGCGCGCCCGGAAAGCCGCGCTGGCGCCACTGCTCGTAGAGGCAGATCGCGGCGGCCACGCCCACGTTGAGCGACTCGACGCCCGCCGTCTGCGCGATCGCGACGGCCGCATCGGGCGCCGACCGGCGGATCTCCTCGGCCACGCCCTGTCCCTCGTTGCCGAACGCCCAGATGGATGGCGGGGATAGATCGCATTCGTCGATGCGTTGCGGCGCTTCCGCCGTCGCGTACCGCAGCGCGACCCGGGACCGCCGGCCGATCGCCTCCCATTCCACGTCCTCGTGGATCTCCAGATGGAAGTGCGCGCCCTGCCCCGCGCGCAGCACCTTGGGCGCCCAGCATGAGGCGGTGCCCGGGGCCGTGGCCACCCGCCGCAGCCCGACGGCGGCGCAGGTGCGCAGGATGCTGCCCACGTTGCCCGGGTCCTGGATGCGGTCGAGATAGACGAGGTCCTCGACGATCGACTCCGGCAGCGCCGCGCGCGGGATGTCCACGATCGCGAGCGGGCCGTGCCCGTTCTCGACCTGGCTCACGCGGGCGAAGAGGCGCCGGTCGAGCGCCAGCACCTCGGCACCCGCCCCGGCGGCGAGCCGCGCCACGGGCGCCGGCGCATCCTCCGGGACGAAGACCCGTCGCGGCGCCCCGAACCGCGCCACGTAGGCCTCGAGCAGGTGGGCGCCCTCGATCACGCTCGCGCCCAGGCGGCGGCGTTCGCGCGACTTCCCGACAAGCTCGGCGAGCATGCGGAAGCGGGGATTGGCCGTCGAACGGATCGGCGCCGGTGCCTCGCTCATGGGCCCGGGACGAAGAAGCGGCGGACCGGCTCGAAGCTGCGGCGGTGGTGCTCGGAGGGCCCCAGCCGGGCGAGGCATTCGAGGTGGTCCGCGGTCGGGTAGCCCTTGTGCCGGTCGAAGCCGTAGCCCGGGAAGGCCGCGTGCAGCCGCATCATGTAGGCATCGCGGGCCGTCTTGGCGAGGATCGAGGCGGCCGAGATGGCGGCATCGCTGTCGTCGCCGCCGACGACCGCCTCCACCGGCAAGCCGAGCCGGGGCGCATGCTTGCCGTCCACCCGCACCAGCGTCGGGATGCAGGACAGCGCCCTCACCGCCCGCTCCATGGCGAGCAGGCTGGCCTGCAGGATGTTGAGCCGGTCGATCTCCTGCGCGCTCGCGGACGCGATGGCCCAGGCCGCCGCCCGCTGCCGGATCTCGATCGCCAGGCGCTCGCGCCGGGCCGGGCCGAGCCGCTTGGAATCGCGCAGGCCCTCCACCGGACGCGCCGGGTCGAGCACCACGGCCGCCGCGTACACCGGCCCCGCCAGCGGGCCCCGGCCCGCCTCGTCCACCCCGCAGACGATCTCGATCCCCGTCCGCGTGGTGGCGGCGAAGAGGCCCTCGCTCATGCTCCCTTCCCCCGGGCCACGGAGAGGATCGCCTCGGCTGCGCGCGCCGCGCAGCCCTGGCGCAGCTGCGCGCCCAGCTCCGCGAAGCGCTTCGCGATGGCGCGCCGCGCCGGCTCGTCGTCGAGCTGGGCCAGCAGGGCCGCGCCCATCCGGTCGGCCCGGGCGGCGTCCTGGATGAACTCCGGGACGACCCAGTCCCGGCAGAGGATGTTCGGCAGGCCCACCCAGGGAAGGTATCCCATCCGGCGCATGATCCGGTAGCTGAGCCAGGCGAGCCGGTAGGCGATCACCATCGGCTTCTGGAAGAGCGCCGCCTCCAGCGTGGCCGTGCCGCTCGCCACCAGCGCCATGTCGGCGGCGGCGAGTGCCTCGTGGGAGCGGCCGCTGACGATCCGCAGGTCGAGCTCGGCCGGCAGGCCGAGCTGCGCGAGCGTGCCGCGCATGGCCTCGAAGAGCGCCGGCGAGGCGGCGGGCACGACGAACTGGATGCCGGGCCGGCGCGCATGGAGCCAGGCGGCCGTGCGCATGAACTCGGCGGCCATCATCCGCACCTCGGAGGCGCGGCTGCCCGGCAGCAGGGCCACTACCGGCCGATCGGGCGACAGGCCCAGCGCGGCGCGCGCCTGCGCCACGGGCGGCTCGGGCGGGATCGCGTCCGCGAGCGGATGCCCGACGTAGGTGGACGGGATGCCGGCCTTGTCGTAGATCTCCTTCTCGAACGGGAAGACCAGCAGCATGTGGTCCACCGACTCCCGGATGCGGTCGATCCGCCCCGCGCGCCAGGCCCAGATCGAGGGACCGATGAAATGCACGACCGGCACGCCGGCCTCGCGCATGCGCTTCTCGACGTTCAGGTTGAAGTCGGGCGCATCCACGCCGAGGAAGACATCCGGGCGCCACTCGACCATGCGCCGCTTGAGCTCCTCGCGCATGCGCCGCAGCCGCGGGTACTCGCGCAGCACCTCCGCGTAGCCGTTGACCGAGAGCGCCTCGATATCCCACCAGCGCTCGAAGCCCGCCTCGGCCATCGACGGGCCACCGATGCCGCGGGCGTCGAGCCCGCCCTCGGCCCGCGCGAGCGCGGCGAGCACTCCCGCCGCCAGCAGGTCGCCGGACTTCTCGCCGGCCACCGCCCCCAGTGCCAGCCCGGACCGCGTCATGGTCCTACCTCACGATGCCCCGCGTCACCCCGCCGAGGAACTCCAGCATGAGCGCGAGGTCGGCGGCGGATTCGCCCGAGGCGGCCGCCTGCTGGGCGGCGAGTTCGGCGCGCGCCTCCTCCAGGCCGAGCCCCCGCTTGTAGAGGGTCTTGTAGGCGCGGCGAAGCTCCTGGATGCGCTGGGCGTCGAACCCGCGCCGGCGCAGGCCCTCGCTGTTCAGCCCATGGGCATTGGCCGGCGTGCCCGAGGCCATGACGTACGGCGGCAGGTCGTGCAGCACCACGGTGCCCACGGCGGTCATGGCGTGCGCGCCGATCTTGCAGAACTGGTGCACGCCGGTGAAGCCGCCCAGGATGACCCAGTCGCCCAGCACGACGTGCCCGGCGAGGTTCGTCGTGTTGGCGAGGATCGTGTGGTTGCCGACGACGCAGTCGTGCGCGATGTGCACATAGGCCATGATCCAGTTGTCGTCGCCGACGTCGGTGCGCCCGCGGTCCTGGACCGTGCCCCGGTTGATCGTCACGTACTCGCGGAAGGTGTTGCCGTTGCCGATCACGAGCGTGGTCGGTTCGCCCGCGTACTTCTTGTCCTGCGGCGGCCCGCCGATCGAACCGAACGGATGGAAGACGTTGTCGCGGCCGATCGTCGTGCCCGAGGCGATCACGCAGTGCGCTCCGATCGTCGTGTTGGCGCCGATGCGAACGTCGCGCTCGATGATCGCGTAGGGGCCGACGCGAACGGAGCTGTCGAGCTCCGCGCCCGGATCGACGATGGCGGTCGGGTGGATCAGGGATGCGCCGCTCATTCGTCCTCGACGCCCCTCGCCGGCTCGACCTCGCGCAGCGTGCACATCAGCTCGGCTTCCGCCGTCGTCTGCCCTTCGACGCTGGCACGGCCCTGGTACTTCCAGATCGAGCGCGCCACGCGCGTGATCTCGACCTCGAGCCGAAGCTGGTCGCCCGGCACGACCGGGCGCTTGAAGCGCGCGTTGTCGATGCCGACGAAGTAGTAGACCGAGCCCGAGTCGGACTTCCGGCCCATGGTCTGGAACGAGAGGATGCCCGCGGCCTGCGCGAGCGCTTCGATCTGCAGCACGCCGGGCATCACCGGCAGGTAGGGAAAGTGCCCGACGAAGAACGGTTCGTTGATCGTCACGTTCTTGTAGCCCACGATGCGCTTGCCCTTCTCGAGCTCGGTCACCCGGTCGATGAGCAGGAACGGATAGCGATGAGGGAGGTGCTCCAGGATTTCCCGGATGTCGAGAACGGTCATGAACGGTCCCTGGATTGGAATTCGAGCTTGCGCAACCGGGCGCGCAGGTCCGGAAGATGGCGCAAGGTGGCGGCGGCTCGCTCCCAGTCGGCGTTTTCCATGAGCGGGAACGTGCCGGAGTAGAAGCCGGGCTTGCGGATCGAGCGGGTCACGAGCGCCATCGCGGACACGACCACGTCGTCGCAGATCGTCAGGTGCCCGAGGATGCCGGCGCCGCCGCCGATCATGCAGCGCTCGCCGATGACGGCGCTGCCGGCGATGCCCACGCAGCCGGCGATCGCGGTGTCGCGCCCGATCCGCACGTTGTGCGCGACCTGGATCTGGTTGTCGAGCTTGCAGCCGTCGCCGATGACGGTGTCGTCGAGTGCGCCGCGGTCGATGGTGCAGTTCGCGCCGATCTCGACGCGATCGCCGACCAGCACCCGGCCGAGCTGGGGGATCTTGCGCCAGCCGTCGGATTCGCGGGCAAAGCCGAACCCGTCGGCGCCGATCACCGTGCCCGGATGGACCAGGCCGTCCGAGCCGATCTCGCAGCCATCGGCCAGCGTGACCCCCTGCGCGAGCCGGGTCCGTTCCCCGACCAGGGCATCGGCCCCGATGCTGACGTGGCTCGCGAGCCGGGCGCCGGCGCCGATGCGCGCCCGGGCGCCGATCACCGCGTAGGGCCCGATCGCGACATCGGGGCCGATCTGCGCATCGGGGGCGACGATCGCGCTCGGATGGATGCCCGGCGGCTCGGGCGGGCCCGCCAGCCGGCGCTCGAACCACTCGGCGATGACGGCGAAGGCCCGGTAGGCATCCTCGACGACCACGGCGACCGCGTTCGGCGCCAGCAGGTGGCGCAGGCCCTCGGCGACGAGCACGGCGCCGGCGCGCGAGGCGCCCGCCTGTGCCCCGTGCCGGGCGTCGGACAGGAAGCTGATGTCGGCGGGCCCCGCCGACGCGAGGCTGGCGAGCCGCTCGATGCGCAGGCCCTCGGCCGGTCCGTCGATGCGACCGTCGACCAGTCTCGCCAGCTCGGCGAGCCCGACCGGTTCCGCGAGGGGTCGCATCGCCTGCCTGCCCGGCCCGCTACTTGCCGCCCTCGCCCGCCAGCGCCCGCAGCACCTTGTCGGTGATGTCGACGCGCGGGCTCACGGTGACGGCCTCCTGGAGGATGAGGTCGTAGCGTTCCTTCTCGGCGATGTCCTTGATCGCCCGGTTCGCCTGCTCGACCACCTGGGCGAGCTCCTCGTTGCGCCGCTGGTTGAGGTCCTCGCGGAACTCGCGCTGCTTGCGCTGGAAATCCTTCTCGAGGTCGGCATACTCGCGCTGCAGGCGCATGCGGTCGGCCTCGCTCAGCACGGCGGCATCGCGGTCGATCCGCTCGGCCATGGACTTCAGCCGGGCCGATATGTCCTGCAGCTCCTTGTCGCGTCCGCTGAACTCGCGCTCCAGCTTCTGCTGCGAGGCCTTGGCGGGCGCCGCGTCGCGCAGCAGGCGCTCGATGTTCACGAATCCGATCCGCAGGCCCTCCTGGGCGACGGCGGTCGCCGAGGCCAGGATGAGGCAGCCGGCGAACACAATGCTCGAAAATTTCATCAGTGCCTTCCGTCGGGGTGGATGGGGCATTCTCGCACATGCGGCCGCCGTGGCCGCATGCCCCGGGACGCCGCGCGGGCGCCCCTCGCCGACCCTAGAACCCGGTTCCGATCTGGAACTGGAGCCGCTGCGTCCGGTCGCCCTCCTTCTTGTTGAGGGGGTAGCCGATGCTGAACTTCAGCGGCCCGAAGGGCGACAGCCACGAGAGGCCGACGCCCGCCGAATAGCGGAACTCGCTCGCATCGACCTCCCCTTCCGGGAAGACGTTGCCGCCGTCCACGAAGAAGAAGGTGCGGAAGCTGCGGTCGTTGCCGGTACCGGCGAGCGGCATCTGGAACTCCACGCTGCCCACGATCTTGACCTGGCCGCCCAGCGCCACGTCGTCGACCGGGTCCCGGCCCGGGCCGAGCGAGCTCGGTTCGTAGCCCCGGATCGAGCCGATGCCGCCGGCGTAGTAGTTCTTGAACGGCGGGTAGTCGTCGTTGCCGTAGGCACGCCCGTAGCCCAGGTCGACATTGAACGCGAGGGTGTGGTCCTTGGTCACCGGCAGGAAGTACTGGTGGCCGTAGCCGAGCCGGTAGTAGCTCGAGTCGCTGCCGGGCAGCGAGGCCTCCAGGCTGGCGATCTGGAAGCGACCGCGTGTCGGGATGAGCACGCTGTCGCGCGTGTCGCGGCTCCAGCTCAGCGACGCCACGATGTTCGTGCTGGACTTGCCGGCGGAGTTCGCGAAGTCGATGTAGCGCTGCGGCGGCGTGTCGCCCAGGGTCAGCTGGTTGTTCTCGATGGCCAGGCCGAAGCCGAGCTTGTCGATCTCGGTGTACGGGATGCCGAAGCGCAGGCCGACGCCGTTGGCCCGCCAGCGGTAGTCGCCGAGGCGCAGCGAGGACGCGTTGAACAGCCGCGTGTACACGTCGAAGGTCCGGCTGATGCCGTCCGGCGTGAAATAAGGATCGGTGTACGACAGCGCGATCGTGCGCGAGATCTTGCTGGTGTTGACATCCAGCGAGAGCGACTTGCCGGTGCCGAGGAAGTTGGTCTGGTGGATCGAGCCGGAGATCACCACCTTCTCGGTGCTCGAGAAGCCCAGGCCGAGCAGCAGGTTGCCCGTGGTCTGCTCGGTGACCTTCACCTCGAGATCGACCTGGTCCGGCGCGTCGGGCACCGGCACGGAATTGATCTGGACGTCGGTGAAGTAGCCGAGCCGGCCGATCCGTTCGCGCGACAGCTTGATGCGCGCGGCGTCGTACCAGGCGTCCTCGAACTGGCGCATCTCGCGGCGGATCACCACGTCGCGCGTGCGATGGTTGCCGCTGATGTTGATGCGCCGCACGTACACGCGCCGGCCCGGGTCGACCATGATCGTGAAGCGCACCGTCTGCTTCTCGCGGTCGAGCTCGGGCACGGCGTTCACGTTCGCGAACGCGTAGCCGAGCTCGCCGAGCCTTGCGGTGATCGCCTCGGTGGAGGCCGAGAGCTTCGCGCCGGAGAAGACGTCGCCGGGTTCGAGCTGGATGAGCTCAGAGAACTGCTGCTCGCGTCCCAGCAGCTCGCCCGCCAGTTCGAAGCCCTCGACGGTGTACTGCTTGCCCTCCTTGACGACCACGGTGATGTGGACGTTCTCGCGGTCGGGCGAGATCGACACCTGGGTCGATTCGATCGAGAACTCGAGATAGCCGCGGTCGAGGTAGAAGGAACGGATCGCCTCGAGGTCGCCGGCGAGCTTCTCGCGCGAATAGCGGTCGGACTTGGTGTACCAGGTGAGCCACGTGGGCGTGGACAGCGTGAGCTGGTCGATCAGGGTCTTGTCGGAGAAGACCTCGTTGCCCACGAACCGGATCGAGGTGATCTTGGCGGACTCGCCCTCGTCGATCTGCATCGACAGGCCGACGCGGTTGCGCTCGAGCGGCGTGACCGTGGTGGTGACCTGGACGTTGTACTTGCCTCGGGAGAGGTACTGGCGCTTGAGTTCCTGCTCGGCGCGCTCGAGGATGCTGCGGTCGAAGATCCGGGATTCGGCGAGGCCCTGGTCGCGCAGCACCTGCTCGAGCATCTCGCGGTCGAACTCCTTGGAGCCTTCGACCT
Source organism: uncultured Burkholderiaceae bacterium (assembly GCA_964509685.1). Classification (GTDB taxonomy): domain Bacteria; phylum Pseudomonadota; class Gammaproteobacteria; order Burkholderiales; family Burkholderiaceae_E; genus JAMLIN01. The sequence continues at coordinate 8,231 of CAZDYQ010000042.1, read as the reverse complement.
CGACCGACGCGATCGCCGGCCGCTCGGAGAGGAAGACCACCAGGACATCGCCCTCGACCTCGAGCCGCACGTCCTGGAAGAAGCCCGTCTTGAACAGCGCGGAGACCGCCTCGCTCGCCTTCTCCTCGGTGAGACGGTCCCCCACCTTGACGGGCAGGTAGGTGAACACCGTGCCGGGCTCGGTGCGCTGGATCCCCTCGATCCGGATGTCGCGCACGACGAAGGGCTCGAACGCGAGGGCCGCGCGCATCGCGGATGCGAACACGAAAGCGGCAACGGCTCCGCGCGCGGCCAACCGACGCATGCGACGGCGCCGCGAAGGGAGTACGTTGGGCATCGATCAGGAACCGAACAGGCGGGTGATGTCGTTGAACAGGGCCAGCGCCATCATCACCATGATCACGCCCAGCCCGGCTTTCTGCGTCAGCTCGATGAAGCGCTCCGACAGGGGCCGGCCGCGAATTCCTTCGAGCGCGTAATATACCAAATGGCCACCGTCGAGCACCGGGATCGGCAGCAGGTTCAGCACGCCGAGACTGATGCTGATGAGCGCGAGGAAGTTCACGTAGGCGAACCACCCGATCCGCGCCGTCTGGCCCGCCAGGTCGGCGATGGTCACCGGGCCGCTCAGGTTCCGCATCGAGAGCTCGCCGGTCACCATCTTCCCGAGCATCTTCAGCGAGAAGAACGACATGTCCCAGGTCTGCCGCGCCCCGATCGCGATCGATGCGAGCGGGCCGTGCGAGACCTTCTCCATCGCGATCCGGTCGCGCAGCTGGGCGCCGATGCGGCCGACCGGCTGGCCGGTTGCCTCGTCCACGACCGACTGGGGCTGCACCACCAGGCTTTGCGGCTGGCCGTCGCGCAGCACCTCCACCTGCAGCGGCCTGCCCGCGCTCGCCTTCACCCGGTCGATGACGTCCCGCGCCCGGCCCACCGGCTCGCCCCCGACCGCGACGATCGTGTCGCCCGGGCGCAGGCCCGCGGCCTGGGCCGGGCTGCCCTCCACCACAGCCCCGATATCGACCTCGCCCGGCGCGAGGCGCACGCCCAGGGCACCGAGGAAGTCGCCCTCCGCGGCGCCCGGCGGCAGCGCGGAGGCATCGATGACCACCTCGGCCTCGCCGTAGGGCCGGCGCACCTCGAGCACCACGCTGCGCCGCTCGATCACCGGCTCGAGCAGGCGCAGCCGCACCTCGTTCCAGGAGGCGACCGGGCTGCCGTCGATCCGCAGGATCCGGTCGCCCTGCGCCAGTCCGGCGCGCTCGGCCGCGGTCTGCGCCGGGGGGGCATCGACCACCGGCACCGGCTCCTCGACCCCGACCCAGGCCAGCAGCGCGTAGAGCAGGATCGCGAGCAGGAAGTTCGCGAAGGGGCCGGCCGCGACGATCGCGGCCCGCTTCGGCAGCGGCTGGCGCGAGAACGCCCGGGGCAGCTCGTTCGGCGGGATCGGCTCGTCGCGCTCCTCGCGCTCGTCGAGCATCTTGACGTAGCCGCCCAGCGGGATCGCCGAGACGACCCACTCCTCGCGGTCGGCGCCGAGCCGCCAGGTGAACAGCGGCCGCCCGAAGCCGATCGAGAAGCGCAGCACCCGCACCCCGCACCAGCGCGCGACCAGGTAGTGCCCGAGCTCGTGCACGAAGATCAGGACCGTCAGCGCGACGAGGAAGGCGATCAGGGTCTGCATGAAGCTCATGGGCGTGCTCCGTCGACGATGGCCCGGGCCTCGGCCCGCGCGCGGCGATCGATGTCGAGGACCGAGTCGAGGCAGGAACCGCCCGCCTCGCCCCCGAGGCGATCCAGGACCTGCTCGTTCACCCGGCAAATGTCGAGGAAGCCGATACGGCCGGCAAGGAAGGATTCCACCGCCACCTCGTTGGCCGCGTTGAGCACGGCGGGCGCGGCCCCTTCGGCCCGCAGCGCCTCGCGCGCGAGGCGAAGGCACCCGAAGCGGGCCGGATCCGGTGCCTCGAAGTCGAGCCGGCCGATCTCGGCGAGCCGCAGCACGTCCACCCCGCTTTCGATCCGCTCGGGATACGCGAGCGCATGCGCGATGGGCGTGCGCATGTCGGGATTGCCGAGCTGCGCGAGCGTGGAGCCGTCGGTGTACTCGACCATGGAATGCACGATGCTCTGCGGGTGGACGAGCACGTCCAGCCCCGACTCCGGCACGTCGAAGAGGTAGTGGGCCTCGATCAGCTCCAGCCCCTTGTTCATCATCGTGGCGGAATCGACCGAGATCTTGCGCCCCATTTTCCAGTTCGGGTGGGCGCAGGCCTGGGCGGCCGAGACCTCGGCCATGCGCTCGATCGGGAGTTCCCTGAACGGCCCGCCGGAGGCGGTGAGCACGATGCGGCGCACCCCCGGCCCGTTGCGCCCCCCGGGCAGGCACTGGAAGACGGCATTGTGCTCGCTGTCGATCGGCAGCACCGTGGCGCCGCCGGCCTCGCAGGCCTCGAGGAAGACCCTGCCCGCCATCACCAGCGATTCCTTGTTGGCGAGCAGGATCTTCTTGCCCGCGCGCGCCGCCGCGATCCCGGGCGGCAGCCCGGCCGCCCCGACGATGGCGGCCATGACCACGTCGGTGTCCTCGTGGGACGCGATCTCGGCGAGACCCCGCTCGCCGGCGAGGATCCGGGTGGACGCATCCGCGAGCAGCGCCTCGAGACGCCGGGCGGCCTCCTCGTCCGGCACCGCCACGAAGGCCGGCCGGAAGCGGCGGCACTGCTCGGCGAGCCGGTCGAGCTGGCGGTGGCCGCTCAGGGCGAAGACCCGGTAGCGGTCGGGATGGCGCGCCAGGACGTCGAGCGTGCTGACCCCGATCGAGCCGGTGGAGCCGAGGATGGTGACGTTCTGGATCGACCGGGTCATTGCAGCAGGTAGTGGAGCAGCGCCGCGAGCGGCATCGTGGGGATCAGCGCGTCCACCCGGTCGAGCACGCCCCCGTGGCCCGGCAGGATGCGCCCGCTGTCCTTCACGCCCGCCTGCCGCTTGAGCAGGGACTCGTGCAGGTCGCCGACCACCGACAGCGCGACGAAGCCCACCAGGACGAGGGCCGCGAGCCACGGGCCGAGGCGTCCGACCAGCAGGGCCGGCAGGGCGTGTCCCAGCGCCGGGGCCGCGGCCGCGACCAGGGCCGCGATGACGACCAGCAGGGCGCCGCCGAAGGCGCCCTCCCAGGACTTCCCGGGGCTGATGCGGGGCGCGAGCTTGCGCCGCCCGATCGCCCGCCCGACGAAGTATGCGCCGATGTCCGCGATCCAGACGATCGCCATCGCCGCGAACAGTGCGATCGGACCGAGCAGCCGCAGCTCGTAGAGCGCGAGCCAGCAGCCGAAGAGCAGCAGCGCCGCCACCGGGGCCCCACCCTGCCCGGCGCGCACGCGGGCGAGCGCGCCCGTGCCGAACACGATCCACCAGGCGAGTGCCACCGCGCAGACCGCCGGGGTGAGCCAGTCGGGCCAGGGCGCGAGGAGTCGGGCCAGGCCCACGAGGACCAGCCCCGTCGGCACGATGGCCGGATGGGGCGGCCGCGGGAGCAGGCGGATCCACTCGAACGCCGCGACCCCGACGAAGGCGAGGCTCAGCACGCCCCATGCCTGCGGCGGTGCCAGCAGGATCGTCGGCAGCAGGACGAGGAGCAGCGCGACGGCCGTGATGACCCGCTGCAGCAGCATCAGGCCGTCGCCACCTGCGCGCTCGTTCGCCCGAAGCGCCGTTCGCGGTCGCGATACGACGCCAGCGCGCGCGCCAGGACTTCGGGACCGAAATCCGGCCAGTAGGTATCGGTGAAGTAGAACTCGGTGTAGGCGAGCTGCCAGAGCATGAAGTTGCTGATGCGCTGCTCGCCGCCCGTGCGGATGAAGAGGTCCGGCTCCGGCGCGTGCGCGAGCGCCATGTATTCCGACAGCACGTCCTCGGTGACGAGCTCCGGCTGGCCCGCGAGCTCCGGCCGGTCGCGCAGCAGCGACCGGACCGCCTGCACGATGTCCCAGCGCCCGCCGTAGTTGGCGGCGATGGTGAGCGTCATGCGCGTGTTGTTGGCCGTGCGCTGCTCCGCCTCGCGGATGAGCTTCTGCAGGCGCGGCTCGAAGGCGCCGAGGTCGCCCACCACCCGCAGCCGGATGCCGTTGGCGCGCAGCTGCGTGACTTCGCGCTCGAGCGCCGTGATGAACAGGCGCATGAGCACGGAAACCTCGTCGGCCGGCCGGCGCCAGTTCTCGGAACTGAAGGCGAACAGGGTCAGGAACTCGATGCCTTCCCGGGCGCAGGCCTCCACGGTGGTGCGCACCGCATCGACGCCCTTGGCGTGACCGGCGACGCGCGGCAGCCGGCGCTGGAGCGCCCAGCGGCCGTTGCCGTCCATCACGATCGCGACATGGCGCGGCACCCGGGAGGGCGGCGGCTTGATCGGAATCGGGTCGGGAGATGCGCTCATCGGCGGCGGCCCGGCGGTCCTCAGACCGTCATGATTTCCTTTTCCTTGTCGGCCAGCATGCCGTCGATCTCGGCGACGAACTGGTCGGTGAGCTTCTGCACGGCGTCCTGGGTGCGGCGCTCCTCGTCCTCCGAGATCTCCTTGTCCTTGACCAGCTTCTTGAGCTGGTCGTTGGCCTCGCGCCGCAGGTTGCGCACCGCCACCTTGGCATGCTCGCCCTCGGCGCGCACGACCTTGGTCAGCTCGCGCCGGCGCTCTTCCGACAGCGGCGGCATCGGGATGCGCAGCAGGTCGCCGACCACCGTGGGGTTGAGCCCGAGGTCGGACTCGCGGATCGCCTTGTCCACAGCCGCCACCATCTTCTTCTCCCAGGGCTGGACCCCGAGGGTGCGTCCGTCGATCAGGGTGATGTTGGCCACCTGGCTGATCGGCACCATGCTGCCGTAGTAGTCGACCTGGACATGATCGAGCAGGGCCGGGGTCGGACGGCCGGTCCGGATGCGGGCGAGACTGACCCGGAGGGCCTCGACCGACTTCTGCATCTTCTGTCGGGCCGTGCTCATGACGTCGGCTGTGCTCATCTGCTGTATCTCCGTTGCTCTTTCGTCATGCCGCAAGTTTCCTCGGCCGGCGCCCCGCCGGCCCGGTCCCCCTCGGTCAGAGGTGGACCAGCGTTCCTTCGTCCTGTCCCAGCACGAGGCGCCGCATGGCGCCTTCCTTGAGGATCGAGAAGACGACGATCGGCAGCCCCTGGTCGCGGCACAGCGCGAACGCCGTGGCGTCCATCACCTTGAGGTTGCGCGAGATCGCCTCGTCGAAGGACACCCGGGCATAGCGGGTGGCGTGCGGATCGACGGCCGGGTCGGCCGAGTACACGCCGTCCACCTTCGTCGCCTTCAGGACGATCTCGGCGCCGATCTCGGCCCCGCGCAGCGCCGCCGCGGTGTCCGTCGTGAAGAACGGGTTGCCGGTGCCGGCCGCGAAGATGACGACCTTGCCTTCCTCGAGGTAGCGCAGCGCCTTGGGCCGGATGTAGGGCTCGACCACCTGCTCGATCTTGAGCGCCGACTGGACCCGCGCGACCACGCCCGCCTGGCGCAGGGCGTCCTGCAGGGCGAGCGAGTTCATCACGGTGGCGAGCATGCCCATGTAGTCGGCCGTCGCCCGGTCCATGCCCGACGCGCCGCCGGCGACGCCGCGGAAGATGTTCCCCCCGCCGATCACGATCGCCAGCTCGACCCCCAGCGTGGTGATGTCGGCGATGTCGGCGACCATCCGCTCGATGGTCGCGCGGTTGATGCCGAAGGCGTCCTCGCCCATCAGGGCTTCGCCCGAGAGCTTCAGCAGGATCCGCTTGTAACGCGGCTCTTCCCGGCCGTTCGCGGCCGGCGCCGTCGATTCCTCAGCTCTCACTCGACCTCCACGCCATGGGATACAGACTGACGCGCATTATGCGCGAATGCGCCGACCGCCGGCAGCGCCCGCGGATTCCCGCGGGCGGGCCCGACGACGGTCGGCGGTCACCGGCGGCTCAGCGCCGGGCCGCGGCCGCCTGCGCCGCCACCTCGGCGGCAAAGTCGTCCTGGCGCTTCTCGATGCCCTCGCCCACCACGTACAGGGTGAAGCCCTCGACCGAGGCCGAGCGGGACTTCAGCAGCGCGGCGATCGTCTGCTTGTCGTCCTTGACGAACGGCTGGCCGAGCAGGGTCACCTCCTTGAGGAACTTCTGCACCGTGCCCTCGACCATCTTCTCGACGATCTCGGCGGGCTTGCCGGACTCGGCGGCCTTGGCCCGGGCGATGGAGCGTTCGCGCTCGATCTCCTCGGCGGGCACGCCCTCGGCCGACAGCGCGCGCGGCTTGGTCGCGGCGATGTGCATGGCGAGGTCGCGGCCCAGGGCCTCGTCGCCACCGACCACGTCCACCAGCACGCCGATCTTCGAGCCGCCGTGCACGTAGCTCGCCAGCCGGCCCTTGGCCTCCATGCGGGCGAAGCGGCGGATCGAGAGGTTCTCGCCGATCTTGCCGACCAGGGCGGTGCGCACGCTCTCGACCGTGCCGTCCCGGAAGGGCAGCGCCGACAGGGCGGCCACGTCGGCCGGGTTCTTCTCGGCGACCATGGCGGCGAGCGCGGCCACGAACTCGAGGAACTCCTCGTTCTTCGCGACGAAGTCGGTCTCGCAGTTGACCTCGATGATCGCGCCGAGCTTGCCGTCATCGGCCAGGTGGATGCCCACCACGCCCTCGGCGGCGATCCGCGACGCGGCCTTGCTCGCCTTGTTGCCCAGCTTGACCCGCAGGATGTCCTCGGCCTTGGCCATGTCGCCATCGGCCTCGGCGAGGGCCTTCTTGCATTCCATCATGGGCGCGTCCGTCTTGGCGCGCAGTTCCTTGACCATGGCAGCGGTGATTTCCGCCATCGTTCTCTCCAGTCGATCGGCGGGTCGCGGCGACTCCGGGTCGCCACCGACCCGCCGGGTAAACGAGACAGGGGCCGCCGTCACCGGGCCCCGGGCCTGATCACAGGCAGCCCCCGGTGGGCTGTCACTCCTCGTCGGACTCGAACTCGTCGACGCTCTCGACCTCGACGAACTCCTCGTCGGACTCCTTGGCCACCTCGGCCAGCGCCGAGGCGCGCGCCGCGATGATCGCGTCGGCGGCGGCCCGGGCATACAGGCGCACCGCCCGGCCGGAGTCGTCGTTGCCGGGGATCACGTAGGCGATGCCCTCGGGGCTGTGGTTGGTGTCGACCACGGCGATGACCGGGATGCCGAGCTTCTGCGCCTCGGTGATCGCGATCTTGTGGAAGCCGACATCCACCACGAAGAGCGCGTCCGGCAGGCCGTTCATGTCCTTGATGCCGCCCAGGCTGCGGTTGAGCTTCTCGTACTCGCGCTGGAACATCAGCGCTTCCTTCTTGGACATGCGCTCGAGCCCGCCCTCGGCGATCGCGACTTCCATGTCGCGAAGGCGCTTGATGGAGCCCTTGACCGTCTTGAAGTTGGTCAGCATGCCGCCGAGCCAGCGCTGGTCGACGTACGGCATCCCGCAGCGGGTGGCCTCCTCGGCGATGGCCTCGCGCGCCTGGCGCTTGGTCCCCACGAAGAGGATCGTGCCGCGGTTGGCGGCGAGCTGGCCGAGGTAGTTCAGGGCTTCCTGGAAGAGGACGACCGTCTTCTCCAGGTTGATGATGTGGATCTTGTTCCGGTGGCCGAAGATGTAGGGGGCCATCTTCGGGTTCCAGAAGCGGGTCTGGTGGCCGAAATGGACCCCCGCCTCCAGCATTTGTCGCATCGTGACCGACATGGGAAAGTGCTCCGCAAGCAAACAGGTTGGAACTTGCGCCGAATCGCCGCCTGGCGGGTAAGACCAGGCAAGACGGCCTTCGCGGGCAGGCTGGTGGTACTCGTGTGGTACCGGACACCGATCGCCGGTATCTGGCCGTCGATACCGATCGGCACCTTCGACCCCGTCGATCCCTGACCCCGCTCGGGCCGCACCCGTCAGCGACTGGCGCGCTAGTTTCGCCCCGGACCGTGTCCGGAACGCCCGGGGCGGTCCCCGGGTTCGCCCTCCCGGCAACCGGAAGGACCCGCCGGCAAACCCGCCGGGCGTAACATCGCTCGAACACCCCCTTTGAAGGCCTTGTTGCAAGGGCCTTGCAAAGCGATCGGTCAGAATCGATATACGGCCAGAAGGCTTCGCCGTCTCCGCGGCCTTGACGCACAAGGCGCAAAGCGCGGATAACCTATAATGCTAGCATGACAGTCACGCCCAAGACCAGTGAAGAGATC
>CAZDYQ010000041.1:0-30184 GCA_964509685.1 uncultured Burkholderiaceae bacterium | reverse complement strand
CCAGCATGATGAAGATCGGCGTGGTGAAGCCGATCGCCGTCATGTAGGCGAGCGAAAGATGGGGCAGGGCGGTGAACCAGAGCATCAGCCCCGACGTGTGGACCACGCCGCGCCAGAGCTGGCCCCCGAGGCCGTTGGGCCGGTACCGGGCGAGCCCATGGCGCAGCATGATCGGCAGCATCACGACGAGCCCGAACAGGTAGCGCAGGAACTGCGCCTGCATCGGGGCAAGCTCGGTGGTCATCCAGCGCAGCAGCGCGTTGAGCAGGGCGAAGCTGATACCGGCGGCGACGCTCCAGAGCATGCCGCGCAGCACCGGGTCGAGCGCGGCGGCGCGCTGCCCGATCCCGTCGGCGCGCGCGCGCAGGCCGCGCCCACGCCGGCGCCATGCGCGACCGCGTCGGCGCAGGGCGAGCAGCTGCGCGAAACCGGGACCGCGGCGGTTCATCGGTGCGGCAAGCCTCGCGCGTCGCTCACTTCTCGCGGTCCGTCAGGTCAGGATGATGTCGTAGACGGTCTGGCCGTAGGACGACTCGACCTGCAACGCGATCGGCTTGCCGATGGCGTCGCCCAGCGACGCGAGCGGCTGGCTTTCCTCTTCGAGGAACAGGTCGATCACTTCCTGCGACGCGAGGATGCGGAACTCGCGGGGATTGAACTGCCCCGCCTCGCGCTGGATCTCGCGCAGGATCTCGTAGCAGATCGAGCGGGCCGTCTTGACCTGGCCCACGCCATGGCAGACCGGGCAGGGTTCGCAGAGCAGGTGGGCGAGCGACTCGCGTGTGCGCTTGCGGGTCATCTCGACCAGGCCGAGCGAGGTGAATCCGCTTACGCTCGTCTTGGTGCGGTCGTTGGCGAGCGCGCGGCGCAGCTCCTGGAGCACGGCCTCCCGATGCTCGTGGCTCGCCATGTCGATGAAGTCCACGATGATGATGCCGCCGAGGTTGCGCATGCGCAGTTGCCGGGCGATCGCGTGCGCCGCCTCGAGATTGGTGCGGAACACCGTGTCGTCGAAGTTCCTGCCCCCGACATAGCCGCCCGTGTTGACGTCGATGGTCGTCATCGCCTCGGTCTGGTCGAAGATCAGGTAGCCGCCGGACTTGAGGTCGACCCGTCGCGACAGCGCCCGCTCGATCTCGTCCTCGATGTTGTGCAGCTCGAAGATCGGGCGTTCGCCGGTATAGGCGCGCAGCTTGCCCAGCACAGCGGGGGAATAGTCCTTCGCGAACTCGCGCAGCCGCGCGAGCTCGGCCGGGTCGTCCACGAGGATCGCGCTGGTGGACTCGGTGAGCAGGTCGCGCAGGACGCGCTCGCCGAGCGAGAGCTCCTGGTAGAGCAGGCTCGGGGCAGGGCGCTCGCGGCTCGCGTCGAGGATCTGCTGCCAGCGCTTGCGCAGGTACGACACGTCGGCGCGCATCTCGTCCTCGTCGGCATCCTCCGCGGACGTGCGGATGATGTAGCCGCCCTTCTCGTCCTCCGGGAGCACCGCCTGCAGGCGCTGGCGCAGCGCCGTGCGGTCCGCCTCGTCGCCGATGCGCTGAGAGACGCCGATGTGCGGGTCCTGCGGCAGGTACACGAGCAGGCGTCCCGCGATGCTGATCTGGGTCGCGAGCCGCGCCCCCTTGCTGCCGAGGGGGTCCTTCAGCACCTGGACGAGCAGCGGCTGGCCCTCGTAGAGCACCTTCTCGATGGGCAGGGTCGGCTGGCCGTGCGCGCGCGACTGCCACAGGTCGGCGACATGGAGGAACGCGGCGCGCTCGAGGCCGATGTCGATGAAGGCCGACTGCATGCCCGGCAGGACCCGGGTGACCTTGCCCACGTAGATGTTCCCGACCAGGCCGCGGGTGGCCGCGCGTTCGATGTGCAGCTCCTGCACGGCGCCCTGCTGCACGAGGGCGACGCGCGTCTCGTGGGCGCGGTAGTTGACCAGGATCTCTTCTGAGAACATCGTCGCGGACGCGGCGCAAGGGCCCGCCGACGGTCTCAGTGGCGACCGCGCAGCAGGCAGTGCGTTTCGTAAAGCGGAAGACCCATGATACCGGAGTCGCTGCCGTCGATCCGGCGCACGAAGCGCCCGGCATAGCCCTGGATGCCGTAGGCCCCGGCCTTGTCGAAGGGGTCGCCCGTGGCCACGTACCGGGCGATGTCCTGCGCGCCGAGGCGGGCGAAGCGCACCCTCGAGTTGGACAGCCGGTACTCGACACGCTGGCCGCGCGCCAGCGCCACGGCCGTCAGGACCCGGTGGGTGCGGCCCGAGAGCGCGCGCAGCATCGCCGTCGCCTCGGCGGCATCGGCGGGCTTGCCGAGGATGCGGCTGCCGAGGGCGACCGTGGTGTCGGCGGCGAGCACCGGCGCGGGCGGCAGGCCTCGCGCCTGGCGACGCGCCTCGCCGGCCAGCGCCTTGGCGACCGCGACCCGCACGACGTAGTGGCTCGGCCGCTCGCCGGGCTCGATCGCCTCCAGGGCCTCGGCCGCGTCCGATTCCTCCTCGCTGGGCGCGAGCAGCTCGAAGCGCACGCCGATGCGCGCGAGAAGTTCCTGTCGACGGGGACTGCTGGAGGCCAGGTAGATCATGCGCGATGGTAGGGATGGCCGGCGTTGATGGACCAGGCCCGGTACAGCTGCTCGGCGAGCAGCACCCGGACCAGCGGATGGGGCAGCGTGAGGCTCGACAGGCGCAGCGTCTCGTCGGCCGTCGCCTTCAGGGCCGGATCCAGGCCGTCGGGTCCGCCGACGAGGATGGCGACGGGTCGTGCCTCCTCGCGCCATGCCGCGAGCCGGCGAGCGAGCCCCGGGGTGTCGATGTCGCGACCGCGCTCGTCCAGCACCACCCGGCGCGCCGACCCCGGCAGCGCCGCCTCGATGCGGGCGGCCTCCTCGCGCAGCCAGCGCGCCTCGTCGGCGGAGCGGCCCCGCTGGGCCGCCCGGACCTCGCGCCACTCCAGGCGGACCTCGGCGGGAAGCCGTCCCGAGTATTCCGCTACCGCCTGCTCCACCCAGGCGGGCATCCGGGTTCCCACCGCGACCACCCGCAGCAGCATGCTAGCGCGCCGTGGAGCCGGCGGCGCGCTTGAGCCGCACCGGCTTGCCGCCCCAGATTTCCTCGAGGTTGTAGTAGGCGCGGATCGCCGGCTGCATGATGTGCACGACGAGATCGCCGAGATCGACCAGCACCCACTCGCCGGTCTCCTCGCCCTCGACCGAGAGCACCTGGCCCCCGGCCGCCTTGACCTTGTCGCGAACGCTCGCGGCCAGCGCGCGCGTCTGCCGGTTCGAGGTGCCGGTGGCGATCACGACCCGGTCGAACAGGCTGGTCAGCTCGGTGGTATTGAACACGAGGATGTCCTGGCCCTTGACGTCTTCGAGGGCATCGACCACGAGTCGCTGCAGTTTGCGGATGTCCATTGCTTGCCTTTCTCACTTCCCGGGCGGGGCGTCGCGATAGAGGCGACGGGAAACGATGTGCTCGAGCACCCCGGCCGGCAGGAGCTCGGCGGGCGCCTCCCCGGCCGCGAGCTGCCTGCGCAGCAGGGTGGACGATACGGGCACGGGCGGCATGCCGAAGAACACGACGCTGCCGGCCGGCGCGTCGGGCAGCGCATCCGACCCATGCTCGGCCACCAGGGCCTCGACCGGATCCGGCAGGTCCTCCAGCGAAACGCGTTCCCGCCGGGTGGCCGCGATGTGCGCATAGTCGAGCAGCTCGCGCCAGCGATGCCAGGTGGCGAGATTGCGCAGCTGGTCGCTGCCGATGATCATGACGAGGGCGCAGTCGGGGCCGAGCTCCTCGCGCAGGGATACGAGCGTGTCGATCGTGTAGCTCGGTCCCTCGCGCTCGACCTCGCGGGTATCGACGATCCAGCCGGGCTCCCCCGCGACGGCGAGCCGCAGCATGGCGACCCGGTCGGCGGCGGGCGCCGCCACCCGGTCCTTCTGCCAGGACATGCCGGTGGGCACGAGGCGCAGCTCATCGAGCGAGAAGGCGACGCAGGCGGCCCTGCCCAGCGCGATGTGGCCGACATGGACGGGATCGAAGGTGCCTCCCAGCACGCCCACCCGACGACGGGCCTTGCGGCCCGGCTGCTGCGTCAGACCCATTCGCGAGGGACGAGATAGCGCTCGGTCAGCTCGGCCTCGGGCGATCCGGGCTCGGGCGACCAGTCGTAGGCCCAGCGCGCGAGCGGTGGCATCGACACCAGGATCGATTCGGTGCGGCCGCCCGACTGCAGGCCGAACAGGGTTCCGCGGTCGTAGACCAGGTTGAACTCCACGTAGCGACCGCGCCGGTAGAGCTGGAAGGCGCGCTGCTCCTCGGTGGCGGGGCGGTCGCGATTGCGCTCGACGATCGGGACGTATGCGCCCAGGAAGGCCTCGCCGACCGAACGGGTCAGGTTGAAGGCGCCATCGAAATCCGGCTCGGCCAGGTCGTCGAAGAAGATGCCGCCGACGCCCCGCGCCTCCTTGCGGTGCCTGATGTAGAAGTAGTCGTCGCACCAGCGCTTGAAGCGCGGGTACCACTGCGGACCGAAAGGGGCCAGGGCATCGCGGCAGGTGCGATGGAAGTGGACCACGTCCTCCTCGACCGGATAGAAGGGCGTCAGGTCCATCCCGCCGCCGAACCACCAGGCGGGCGGCTCGCCATCGCGGCCATGGGCGATGAAGAAGCGCACGTTCATGTGCACCGTGGGCACATGCGGATTGCGCGGATGCAGCACGAGCGACACGCCCATCGCCTCGAAGCGGCGTCCCGCCAGGGCCGGCCGGCTGGCGCTCGCGGAAGCCGGCAGGCCGTCGCCGGCCACGTGCGAGAACATGACCCCGCCCCGCTCGAACAGGTGGGAATCCTCGATGACCCTGCTGCGACCACCGCCGCCGGCGGGACGCGACCAGTCGTCGATGACGAACCGGCCGCCGTCGAGGGACTCGAGCCGCTCGACGATGCGTCGCTGCAGCTCCAGCAGCCAGCTGCGCACCTGGTCCGGCGCAGTGGCCGGAACCTTCGCGATGCCGGCGCCCTCGCCCAAGGCCCTACTTCCGCACCGGGCGGCCGATCGCCCGGTGACCGATGTCGCGCCGGTACTGCATGCCCTCGAAATGGATCCGGGAGGCCACTTCGTAGGCGCGCGCCTGCGCCATCTTGACGGAGTCGCCGAGCGCCGTGACGCACAGCACCCTGCCGCCTGCGGTGACGACCCTCCCGTCCTCGATGGCGGTGCCGGCATGGAACACGATGCAGTCGTCGCCCACCTCGTTGCCGTGGGCGGGCAGGCCCTCGATCGGGTCGCCGCGCCGCGGGGAGCCGGGATAGCCCTGGGCGGCGAGCACCACGCCGAGGGCGGTCCGCCGGTCCCAGACGATCTCGGCGGCATCGAGGCGGCCCTCGATGGCCTGCTCGATGAGGGTGGCGAAGTCGCTCTTGACCCGTGCGAGGATGGGCTGGGTCTCGGGGTCGCCCATGCGGCAGTTGAACTCGAGCGTGCGGATCGTGCCGTCGGGCGAGATCATGAGCCCGGCGTACAGGAAGCCCGTGTACGGAATGCCGTCGGCGGCCATGCCCTCGACCGCCGGGCGGATGATCTCGCGCAGCACGCGGGCGTGCACCGCGGGGGTGACCACCGGCGCGGGCGAGTAGGCGCCCATTCCGCCGGTATTGGGACCGGCGTCGTCGTCGAGCAGCCGCTTGTGGTCCTGGCTGGAGGCGAGCGGAAGGATGTTCCGACCGTCCACCATCACGATGAAGCTCGCTTCCTCGCCCTCGAGGAAGTCCTCGATGACCACCCGGGCGCCGGCCTGGCCCATGCCGCCTTCGGTGAGCATCATGTCCACGGCGGCATGCGCCTGGTCGAGGTCGGTGGCCACGACCACGCCCTTGCCGGCCGCCAGCCCGTCGGCCTTGACCACGATGGGCGCGCCCCGGGCATCGATGTACGCATGGGCGGCCGCGGCATCGGAGAAGGTCTCGTAGTCGGCCGTGGGAATGCCGTGGCGCTTCATGAACGCCTTGGCGAAGTCCTTGGAGGACTCGAGCTGGGCGGCCGCCCGGGTCGGCCCGAAGATCTTCAGTCCGCGCGCGCGGAAAAGGTCGACGATCCCGGCCGCGAGCGGCGCCTCGGGACCGACCACCGTAAACGCGACCTGCTCGCGCTCGGCAAGTGCCGCCAGGGTGAGCGGATCGGTGACGGGAATGTTCCGCACGCCGGGCTCGCGTGCCGTGCCGCCGTTGCCCGGCGCGACGATGACATGCTGGACCCTCGGGGAGCGCGCCAGGCACCAGGCGAGCGCATGCTCGCGCCCGCCAGAGCCGACGACGAGGATCTTCATGGGAGTTCCTTCATGCGGGTTCGCGGTCCTCGAACACGGCGTTCGTATAGACCTGCTGCGTGTCGTCGAGCTCCTCGAGGGCGTCGATCAGCTTCTGCACGCGCTCGCTGTCCTCGGCGTTGAGCTTGACCTCGACATTGGGGCGCATGGTGATCTCGGCCACCTCCGCGTGGAGCCCGGCCGCCTCGAAGACGCGCTTGACCCGGCCGAACTCGGACGGGGCGCAGAGGACCTCGATGCCGCCCTCGTCGTCGGTGGTGACGTCGTCGGCGCCCGCCTCGATCGCGGCCTCCATCACCGCTTCCTCGGACGTGCCGGGGGCGAACAGGAACTGCCCGCAGTGCGTGAACTGGAACGCGACCGAACCGTCGGTGCCGAGATTGCCGTTGTGCTTGGAAAACGCGTGGCGCACCTCGGCCACCGTACGGGTGCGATTGTCGGTCAGGCAGTCGACCATCACCGCCGCGCCGCCGGCGCCGTAGCCCTCGTAGCGGACCTCCTCGTAGGTCGCCCCCTCGAGCTCACCCGCGCCACGCTGGATGGCCCGCTTGACGGTGTCCTTGGGCATGTTGGCGTCGGACGCCTTGTCCATCGCCAGCCGCAGCCGGGGGTTCGTTTCCGGGTCCGGGCCACCCAGTTTCGCCGCGACGGTGATCTCCCGGATCACCCGCGTGAAGATCTTGCCGCGCTTCGCGTCGGCACGCTCCTTCTTGTGCTTGATATTGGCCCATTTGGAATGACCCGCCATCGACTCCTCTACCTTGCATTACACAGGGGCAGGGCGATAATCCACCCAGCGGAACAGATTCGATTTTATCATCCGGGCTCACAGCGGGCCCGTTCGCCCGCCCTCACTGCCCCGGGAGCCCATGAATCCGCTGCCGATCGCGCGCAACGCGCATTTCGAAGCCGTACTCCTGCCCCGCATGGCCAATCGGCACGGCCTGGTCACCGGTGCGACCGGCACCGGCAAGACCGTCTCGCTGCAGGTGCTTGCCGAGCGCTTTTCGTCGATCGGCGTGCCGGTCTTCGTATCGGACGTGAAAGGCGACCTGACCGGCATCTCGCAGCCGGGCAAGTCCTCCCCCAAGCTCGTGGAGCGGCTGGAGCGGCTCGGCCTGCCCATGCCCGAGTTCGAGGGCTGTCCGGTCACGCTCTGGGACGTGTACGGCGAGAAGGGCCATCCGCTGCGGGCCACGGTGTCCGACATGGGCCCGATGCTGCTCGGGCGGATGCTCGGGCTCAACGATACCCAGGAGGGCGTGCTGCACGTGACCTTCCGGGTCGCCGACGACAACGGCCTGCTGCTGCTCGACATGAAGGACCTGCGGTCCATGCTGCAGTTCGTCGGCGACAACGCGAAGGCGCTGCGCACGACCTACGGCAATATCTCGGCGGCATCCGTCGGCGCCATCCAGAGGCGGCTGCTGGCGCTGGAGGACCAGGGCGCGGATCGCTTCTTCGGCGAGCCGATGCTCGACCTCGACGACATGATGCAGACGGACGCCAGGGGCCGCGGCGTCGTCAACATTCTCGCGGCCGACCGCCTGCTGAATTCGCCGGCCCTCTACGCCACCTTCCTGCTGTGGCTGCTCTCGGAGCTCTTCGAGCGCCTGCCCGAGGTGGGTGATCCCGACAAGCCGCGCTTCGTGTTCTTCTTCGACGAGGCGCACCTGCTCTTCGAGGATGCGCCGAAGGCGCTGCTCGACAAGGTGGAGCAGGTCGTACGCCTGATCCGGTCCAAGGGCGTGGGCGTCTATTTCGTGACGCAGAATCCGCTGGACATCCCGGACGACGTGCTCGGCCAGCTGGGCAACCGCATCCAGCATGCGTTGCGCGCGTTCACCGCGCGCGACCAGAAGGCCGTGCGCGCCGCGGCCTCGACGATGCGCGCCAATCCCGCCTTCGATGCCGAGCAGGCGATCACCGAGCTCGCCGTCGGCGAGGCACTGGTCTCGCTGCTCGACGAGAAGGGACGGCCGAATGTCGTCGAGCGCGTCTGGATGATGGCGCCCGGCAGCCGGATGGGCCCGATCGACGATGCGGAGCGGGCCGCCCTGATGAAGCATTCGGTCGTGGCCGGCGTGTACGATGAGACCGTCGACCGCGAATCCGCGCACGAGATGCTGCTCGCCCGGGCGAAGGAGCGGGCCGCCGCCGAGGCGGAGGCCGCGGGGGGCGAGGGCGTGCTGGGCTCCCTCGGCGGGATCCTGGGTGGCGGCGCGAGGTCGGGCGGTCGCGCCCGGCGCACCGACTCCATCCTCGAGGCGGCCGCCAAGAGCGCGGCGCGTTCGCTTGGCACCGGCCTCGGTCGCGAGATACTGCGCGGCGTGCTCGGCACGATATTCAAGGGCCGTCGCTAGCGCGGCGGTCAGGCAGTTCAAGGGTCGTCGCTGGCGCGGCGGCCAGGCAGTCCACAACGGGAGACAGGAATGGATCTGGGTATCAAGGGCAGGCGGGCGATCGTGTGCGGCGCGAGCCGCGGACTGGGCTTCGGTTGCGCGCTTTCGCTCGCGCGCGAGGGCGTTGACCTCGTCATCAACGGCCGGCGACCCGACGTGCTCGCCGATGCCGCGAAGCGCATCGCCGACGAGACCGGCGTGGACGTCGTCGCGGTGCCGTGCGACATCACCACGCCGGAAGGGCGCGCCGAGGTGCTGGCGGCGGCGCCCCAGGTCGATATCCTCGTGACCAATGCCGGCGGCCCGCCGCCGGGGGACTTCCGCAAGTTCGGCCGCGACGACTGGATCCGCGCGGTCGACGCCAACATGCTCACGCCGATCGAGCTCATCAAGGCGACGCTCGACGGCATGATCGAGCGGCGCTTCGGCCGCATCGTCAACATCACCTCCAGCGCGGTGAAGGCGCCGATCGACGTGCTCGCGCTGTCCAACGGCGCGCGCAGCGGCCTGACCGGCTTCGTCGCCGGGCTCGCGCGCAAGACGGTCGCCCACAACGTGACGATCAACAACCTGCTGCCCGGCGTGTTCGACACCGACCGGCTCGCCTCCCTGGTGGAGGCCGCGGCGAAGAGCGCCGGCATCAGCATCGAGGAGGCGCGCGAGCGGCGTCGGGCGGCCCAGCCGGCCGGCCGCTTCGGCGACGAGATGGAGTTCGGCCAGGCCTGTGCCTTCCTGTGCAGCGCCCAGGCCGGCTACATCACGGGCCAGAACTTCCTGATCGACGGCGGTGCGTATCCCGGGACGTTCTGACCAGGCTTCCCGGCCGGCGGCCGGTGGGAGACTCTCATGAGCAAGGCGATAAGGATCGAGCAGACGGGCGGCCCCGAGGTGATGCGCCTGGTCGACCATGACCCGGGCGCCCCCGGGCCCGGGCAGCTGCGCATCCGCAACCACGCCATCGGCGTGAACTACATCGACGTGTACTTCCGCACGGGTGCCTACCCGATGCCGCTGCCCGGTGGCATCGGCATGGAGGCGGCGGGCGTCGTCGAGGAAGTGGGCGAGGGCGTCACCGGCTTTGCGCCGGGCGACCGCGTGGCGTACGCGGCCGGGCCGCCGGGGGCCTATGCGCAGGTGCACAACATGCCCGCAAAGTCGGTCGTCGCGCTGCCGGAGTCGGTCGACTTCGAGTCCGCGGCCGCGCTCATGCTCAAGGGCATGACCGTCCAGTACCTGTTCCACCGCACCGTCCGGCTCCAGCCGGGACAGACGATCCTGTTCCATGCGGCCGCGGGCGGAGTGGGCCTGATCGCGATGCAGTGGGCCCGGGCGATCGGCGTCACGGTCATCGGCACCGCGGGCTCCGAAGAGAAGGCCGAGCTCGCGCGGCGCCATGGCTGCCACCATGTGATCCTGTATCGCAAGGAGGACATCGTCGAGCGGGTGCGCGAGATCACGAACGGCGCGATGGTGCCGGTCGTGTACGACTCGGTCGGCAAGGACACCTTCGATGCGTCGCTCGCGGCGCTCGCGCCCTTCGGGACGATGGTGTCCTTCGGCGCTTCCTCGGGGCCCGTGCCGCCCGTGCCGCTGACCGCGCTGCGAGGGACGCTTTACCTCACGCGCCCCTCGCTTCTCGCCTATGCGGAGCGCAGGGAGGATCTCGAGGCGATGGCCAATGGACTCTTCGAGATGGTGGGCTCGGGCAAGGTGCGGGCCATCATCGAGAGGCGAATGCCGCTCGCCGAGGCGGCCCAGGCGCATCGCGACCTCGAGTCCCGGCGCACGACCGGCGCGACCCTGCTCCAGCCTTGAGCGAAGCGACGGTCACGCTCGACGAAGCGGCCATCGACCATGCGCGCCGCTTCGGGGGCGTCGCGCGCCTCTTCGGGGCGGCCGCGCTCGAGGCGCTCGGCGCTTCGCACATCGTCGTGGTCGGTGTCGGCGGGGTGGGGTCCTGGGCGGCCGAGGCCCTGGCGCGGTCCGCGGTGGGACGCATCACGCTCGTGGACATGGACCATGTCGCGGAGTCCAACATCAACCGCCAGATCCATGCGCTCGACACGACGCTCGGGCGAAGCAAGATCGAGGCGATGGCCGAGCGCATCGCGGCGATCTCGCCCCGGTGCCGGGTCGATCTCGTGGACGACTTCGTCGATCCCGGCAATGCGTCCGTGCTGGTGCCCGCGGATGCCGATGTCGTCATCGACGCGATCGATTCGCCGGCGGCCAAGGCAGCGCTCGTGGCGGCCTGCGTGGCACGCGGCCAGGCCGTGATCGTGTGCGGAGGCGCCGGCGGCCGGACCGACCCGCTGCAACTGAGGCAGGGCGATCTCGCCGACAGCCGGCACGATCCCCTGCTCGCCTCGTTGCGCGCCCGCCTTCGGCGCGAGCACGGCTTCCCGCGCGCGGGCAAGGGACGCTTCGGCGTGCCGGCGCTCTGGTTCGATGCGCCCGGTCCCGGCGGCATCGCGCCCGCGGGAGGGTCGGGCACCCCTCTTGCGTGCGCCGGCTACGGCTCCCTGGTGACCGTCACCGCGCCCCTGGGCTTCGCGGCCGCCGGGCTGGCCCTGCAGCGAGCGCTTGCCCTGCGCTCGTGAGGCGGTCCAGTTGCGCTGCGGGCGTTGACGGGCGCGGGCGATTGCGCGACATTCGTTGCGCTGAACACGGAACGAGACGCGCAACGGCTGCCTGCGGGGCGCGATACTGCAACGACATGCGAGGGACGTGAATGCGCCCACCGAACGGGCTGGCGATGTGGCCAGCCGATGCATTGGCTTTTTTCCTCGGTTTCCTGCGCGACCCCGTCGGGGTCGGTTCGGTCATCCCCAGTTCACGCTTCCTCGAGCGACGCATCGTCGATGCGGCCGGGGCATCCAGTGCCCGGGTCGTGGTCGAGCTCGGCCCCGGCACCGGTGGCACGACGCGCGCGCTGCTCGCCGCGATGCCCGCCGACGCGCGTCTCGTGTGCATCGAAATCGACCCGAAGTTCGCGGACCATGTGGCGCGGCTCGGCGACCCGCGCCTCATCGTGCGCTGCTGCAGCGCCGAGCATATCGGGGATGTGCTCGCCGAGCACGACCTCCGGCCGCCCGACGCGGTGGTGTCGGGCATCCCGTTCTCGACGATGCCGCCCGATGCGGCCCAGCTCATCGCGCGTCGCGTGCACGATGCCCTGCCGCCGGGCGGCTGCTTCGTCGCCTACCAGTTCAAGTCCGCCGTGGCCGGCTTCGCCGCGCCCGTTTTCGGCGAGCACGACCTCAGCATCCGCGAATGGCGGAACATCCCGCCGATGCGCCTGTGGCGCTGGCGGCGTCGCTGAATCCGACGTTCAGCAGGCCGCCGCGAGCACGCGGCGGGTTTGCGTGAAGAGTTCCTCGAGGGAATCCACCACGTAGTAGCGTGCCTGGAACCCGTCGATGCGGAACTCGCTTTCCATCATCCGCATCGGGTCGAACGGCACGTGGAGCGCCTGCGGCGACTCGACGGCATGACGCAGCTCGGCCGGCGACGAGAGCAGGCCGGCCCCGTACGCGCGCACGCCGTCGCCCTCGCGAACCAGGCCGAACTCGATCGTGTACCAGTAGAGGCGGGCCAGCCGTTGGCGCACGGCTTCCCCGCGTGCCCGGAGGCAGGCCTGCCCGAACGCGGCGACGAACTCGGCGACCGCCGGGACGGCCAGCATGGGCACATGGCCGAAGAAGTCGTGGAAGATGTCCGGCTCGACGATGTAGTCGAGCTCGTCCGCCCGTCGCAGCCAGACCGTCACGGGGAATCGACGGGCGGCGAGGTGCGCGAAGAACGCATCGTCGGGGATCAGGCCGGGCACCGCCACCAGGCGCCATCCGGTCAGCCGTGACAGCCGTTCGCCTTGGCGCGCCAGGGCGGGAATCCCTCGCGCGCAGTCGAGCGACGCCAACGAATCGACGAACTCGCGGCAGGCGCGACCCGGCAGCAAGGCGGACTGGCGTGCATGGAGCTGGCGCCAGCGCAACTGCTCCTCGTCGGCGTAGGCCGTGACATCCTGGAAGACGGTGTAGTCGGCGCGCGCGCGGCCATAGTCGCCGCGCAGCGCGTGCTTCGACTTGTCCTGGATCTCGGGAAGGCGAGGCCTGGCACCCATGTGTCGTACTCCGTGAAACGCCTGCGGACAGGATGCGTGATTGCGGCGAAAAATCGGTTCCGGATTTCCCGTGTCCACCGACAATCTGGAATACTTGATTCAGACAACCAGGAATCGAGGAACGGACGGTTCGATTCCACGAATCCCATGGAGGAGCGCGATGTCCCGCTCGGAACTCAACGATGCGATCGATGTCCGGATCGTCGAGGCGCTCCAGCGAGACGCCCGCCTGTCGGCCCAGGAGCTTTCCGAGCGGGTCGGCGCTTCGACGACGGTCTGCTGGCGGCGCGTCCGTCGGTTGCAGTCGGCCGGCGTGCTGCGTCGCGCGGCGATGCTCCTCGATCCGGCCAGGGCCGGTGTGCCGGAGGTAGTCTTCGCCCGCATCCGCATGTCGTCCCACCAGCCCGCGGTCACGCGCGCGTTCGAGGAGGCGATGCGCGCGCGCGAGGAGGTCCTCGAGTGCTATCCGCTCATGGGCAACGCCGACTACCAGCTCAAGGTCGCCGTGCCGGGCATCGGCGCCTACAACCGCTTCCTGCAGGAATTCCTGCTGGGGCTGGAGGGCGTGGCGAACGTCGAGTCGAGCTTCGCCCTGCGGGAAGTGAAGAACGATCCGGCGCTTCCCGTGGCGCGCTTCGCGCTCGACGACTGATGCCCGCGAGGGTTCAGTCGCCCGCCTGCCGCGCTTCGAGCGACTCCCATCGCTCGAGCAGCTCCATCAGCTCGGTCTCGATCTCGTCGTGTCGCTGCTGGTCGGCGCGCAGCACCTCGGGGGGATTCCGGAAGTACTCGGGCGCCGTCATCTTCGCGTGCAGCGCCGCCTGTTCCGTCTCCAGCTTCTCGATCCGTCCGGGCAGCTCGGCGAGCTCACGCTGCTCGTTGTAGCTGAGCTTCTGTCGCTGCCGCGGCCGGCGTCGCGCATCGGGCGCCGGCGCGGCGGGTGCGGTCGAGGGTTCCGGGCCGGGCGCCGGTCGCTGGCGCAGCCAGTCCTCGTACCCGCCGACGTACTCGCGCCACCGGCCTCCGCCCTCGGCCGCGATGGTCTGCGTCACGACGTTGTCGAGGAAGGCGCGGTCGTGGCTCACCAGCAGCAGGGTGCCGTCGTACTCCTGCAGCGTCGATTCCAGCAGCTCGAGCGATTCCATGTCGAGGTCGTTGGTCGGCTCGTCCAGCACGATCAGGTTGGCGGGCTGTGCGAACAGCCGCGCGAGCAGGAGGCGGTTGCGCTCCCCGCCCGAAAGGCTCGCGACGGGCGATGCCGCTCGCCTCGGCGAGAACAGGAAGTCGCCGAGGTAGCTCATGACATGCCGGCGCTGGCCGCCGATCTCGATCCATTCGGAGCCGGGCGCGATCGATTCCGCCACCGTCGCCTGCGGATCGAGCTGCTCGCGCATCTGGTCGAAGTAGGCGATGCGCAGGCCGGTACCGAGCTCGACGCGGCCCTCGTCCGGTTCGAGCGTGCCGAGCATGATGCGCAGCATCGTCGTCTTGCCGGCCCCGTTGGGTCCGATCAGGCCGATGCGGTCGCCGCGCTGGATCAGGGTCGAGAAGTTGCGGATCACCCAGCGCTCGCCCTCCGGCGTGTCGAATCGCTTGCCGACATCGAAGAGTTCCGCGACCCGCTTGCCGGAGCGGGCGCCGGCGTCGAGCCGGATGCGCAGGTCGCCCTGTCGCTCGCGACGTTGCTCGCGCTCCCGGCGCAGTGCCTCGAGCCGACGTACCCGGCCCTGGTTGCGCGTGCGGCGCGCCTCGATGCCCTTGCGGATCCAGGCCTCCTCCTGCTGCCAGAAGCGGTCGAAGCGCCGCCGTTCCTCCGCCTCCACGGCGAGCTGGTCGGCCTTGAGCCGCTCGTAGTCGGAGAAGCTGCCGGGAAAGCTGCGCAGCAGGCCGCGGTCGAGCTCGACGATGCGCGTCGCGACGCGATCGAGGAAGCGCCGGTCGTGGGTGACGACGACGAGTGTGGGCCCGCGCGCAAGCAGGTCCTCGAGCAGCGTGATCGCGTCGATGTCCAGGTGGTTGGTCGGTTCGTCGAGCAGGAGCAGGTCGGGTTCCAGCGCGAGGGCGAGCGCGAGCGCCGCGCGCTTGCGCTCGCCGCCGGAGAGCCGCGACGGGTCGCGTTCGAGCGGCGCGCCGAGCCGGTCCGCCATCGCCTCGAGCCGCGCGAGCACCTGCCAGCGCTCCCGTTCGTCGGCGATCGCGGCGATGTCGCCGCGCTCGACGAGGCTGTCGCGCACGGTCGCGGCCGGTGGCAGCGACGGTTCCTGCTCGACGAGCACGCGACGCAGCCCTTCGGGATGCTGGAGCTCGCCGTCGTCCAGCGCGCGCCGTCCGGCGAGGACCGCGAGCAGGCTCGACTTGCCGCTGCCGTTGC
This sequence comes from uncultured Burkholderiaceae bacterium, assembly GCA_964509685.1. Lineage (GTDB taxonomy): Bacteria > Pseudomonadota > Gammaproteobacteria > Burkholderiales > Burkholderiaceae_E > JAMLIN01. The sequence goes on along the minus strand of CAZDYQ010000041.1, from coordinate 14,967 downwards.
GCCCGATCAGCCCGATGCGCTCGCGCTGCTCGATCGCGAGCGATGCGCCGTCGAGCAGCGGCACGTCGCCGTAGGCGAGCTCCGCCTGGTTCAGTGTCAGGATTGCCATGGTCCGGTGATCGCCAGGGTGATGCCCGGCGAGTAGATGTTGACGAAGAGCCAGCGGCCCGTCGGATCGAAGCAGATGCCAGCGAACTCGGCCGAACGATAGTCGCCGGGCGGGCAGCGCTTGCCGGCGGCGGCCAGCGCCCGTTCGTCCAGGTCGGCGGCATTGCGCGCGAACACGAACGACCGTCCCTGCGCATCGACGCCCATGAGGCGATTGCCGAAGCGACCGTCCTCGTCGATGCCGCCGCCGTCCTCGCAGAACATGAGCCGGCCGTGCGGGTCGATGGCGAGATTGTCGGGATGGTTGCCGTCGATCGGCCGCTGGCCGGCGAAGAGCGCCACGAGCTCGTCGCTCGACGGATCGAAGGCCCACAGCGCGCCGGGACCGCGGCCCGGCTCTCCCCGGGCGTTGCGTCCGGCCGCGGTGTCGGCCATCAGCAGGATGCCGTCGCCGAAGCAGAGGCCTTCGCCGCGCGCGAGCACCAGCCCGCCCTCGGCCCAGGCCTGCGCGAACGGGCCGCTCGCCCGGATCTCCCCGCCGTCGGGATGGAGCGCGAGCAGGCGCGAGTCGGCATCCGGCTCCGCGATGTCGATCCATTCGATCCGGTGGCGCTCGCCGGCCTGCGGCGCGCGCAGGTCGGCATTCGGCCGGCCGCGCACCCGGGCGGCCTGCAGGCGACCGCCCGCCTCGAGGCTGCCGCGCCTGCCGCTGCGATCCTTCGGGAGGTATCGGTAGAAGCCGCTCGCGCGCGACTCCCAGGCGTCCTCGGTGAGGTACACGTCGCCGCGGGCCGGATCGACCGCCGCCGCCTCGTGGGAGAAGCGTCCCATGCCCACGATCGGCCTGCCGCTGGTGAGCAGGGGATCGGGATCGACCTCGAAGACATAGCCATGGCGCCGGCCGGTGCTCGATGCGGCATCGAGCATGAGCTCCTCGCAGCTGAGCCAGGTGCCCCACGGGGTCACGCCCCCGGCGCAGTTGATCATCGTGCCGCCGAGGCTGGCCCGGGCGGACACGAGCCGGCCGCCTCGCACGCGCAGGCTGGTCGCCCCGCCGCCCGGCGCAAGCGGCACGTCCTCCGGCATGTCGCCGTCGTCCCAGGTCGCGGGCGCCCGCAGCAGGGGCCGGCTCCAGCGCTCGTGGTTGCGCACGAGGAGCCATTCGTCGCTGGCCGGATCGCCCGCGACGACACCCATGCCGTCATGGTGCCCCGGACAGGCCTGGCCGTCGTCCAGCGGATCGCCGGCCCAGGAGAAGCTGCGATAGCGGAAGCCAGCGGGCAGGTCCAGCAGGACCAGGCCCGTCGCCTCGTCGATCGCCGGGCGAAGGGGCCCAAAGGGCGAATCCGTGCGCCGGCCGGGCGGCAGTCCGTCGCGCCGCGCGAGCAGCGCCGCGTAGCGCTGGGCGAACGCCGGCAGCGGCAGGCCGGTGCCGAGGCCGGCCAGTCCGCCGAGAATTCGCCGGCGACCCGGCAGCGTGGCGACGCGCCGGCTCACAGGGTGGCCCCAGGGTCGGAGTCGAACATCGGCCCCGAGTGTAGCCGGCCAGGCTGGCCGGCCCGGCCGGTGGCCTAGCCGCGGACGGCGCGCTGGCCCTGCGACGGGCGGCCGCGACCGCCTTCGCTCCGGCCGCCCCCACGTGCCGGGGCCGCACCCCGGCCGCGTCCGCCGCCGGCATGCCCGGGCGCGCCGCCGCGCGCGGAGCCGGGAGAGCGGGGCGGACGCTGCCCGGTGCGGGCGCGTGCCTCGCCGGGATGCTCCGGCTCGGTCTCCGGCTTGCCGGACCAACCGGTATGGCCGGGGATGTCCACCCGGGGAATCGGCCGGCCGAGCAGGCGCTCGACGCCGGCGAGGAGCTTGCGCTCCTCCGGCTCGACCAGGGTGATCGCCGAGCCCGGGCTGCCGGCGCGGCCGGTACGGCCGATCCGGTGGACATAATCCTCGGCCACGTTGGGCAGCTCGTAGTTCACGACCTGCGGGAGCTGGTCGATGTCGAGGCCGCGCGCCGCGATGTCGGTGGCGACGAGCACCGGCAGGGTGCCGTCGCGGAAGGCGCCGAGCGCGCGGGTCCGGGCGCCCTGGCTCTTGTTGCCGTGGATCGCCATCGCCTGGATGCCGTCGCGCCCGAGCTGCTCGGCGAGCCGGTTCGCGCCGTGCTTCGTGCGGGTGAAGACGAGCACCTGGGTCCAGCGTCGCGAACTGATGAGGTGAGAGAGCAGGGGCCGCTTCTTCGACCGATCGACCAGCAGGACCGATTGCTCCACGATTTCCGCCGGCGCATTGCGGCGCGCGACCTCGACGTTCGCCGGGTCGTGCAGCAGGTCGCCGGCGAGGCGACGGATCTCGTCCGAGAAGGTCGCGGAGAAGAGCAGGTTCTGGCGCTTCGGCGGCAGCAGCGCGAGCACCTTGCGGATGTCGCGGATGAAGCCCATGTCGAGCATCCGGTCGGCCTCGTCCAGCACGAGGATCTCGACGCCCGAGAGATCGACGCTGCGCTGGCCGACATGGTCGAGCAGCCTGCCGGGCGTCGCGACCAGGATGTCGACGGGCGAGCGCAGCGCGGCGAACTGGGGATTGATGTTGACGCCGCCGAACATCACCATCGAGCGCAGGGGCAGGTACTTGCCGTAGGTGCGCACGGAATCCTCGACCTGGGCGGCGAGCTCGCGCGTCGGCGTGAGGATGAGGCAGCGCGGACGACCGGGCCGGCTCGCCCGGCCGGCGGCCGAAAGCATGTGGAGGATGGGCAGGGTGAAGCCGGCGGTCTTGCCCGTGCCGGTCTGCGCGGCGGCGAGGAGGTCGCGTCCCTGCAGCACGTAGGGGATGGCCTGGCGCTGGATGGGGGTGGGCTCGGCATAGCCGGAATCGGCAATGGCACGCAGGAGGGGCTGCGCCAGCTTCAGGCTGGCGAAATCGATCTTTGAATCCATGGGATGTGAAGTGCTCCGCGACGGGTCCGTCCGCGCGATCGGCCGGCGCAGGTCGTGCGCTGCCGGATGCCGGGACACCAATCGGGGACCAGTTCGGGAAAGAGGACGGAATCGGGCAGGAAGGATTGGTTGCGACGCGCCCGAACTCGACATGCTAGCACGTATGGGCTGGGATATCATTATGCAAGCACGGAATCAGAATTCCCGGGCTGATTACCCACTGGTATCTGCGACATGAACCTCCAGCAGCTGCGCTACCTCCGCGAGATCGTCCGCCGCGACCTGAACCTGACCCAGGCCGCGGCGGCGCTGCACACCTCGCAACCCGGCGTCAGCCGCCAGATCCTCGAGCTCGAGGACGAGCTCGGCATCGACATCTTCGTGCGCAAGGGTCGGCGCATCGTCGGACTCACGGAGCCGGGCAAGGCGGCCTTGCGCATCGCCGACCGGATGCTGCACGACCTCGACAGCCTCAAGCGCGTCGCCGCCGACTTTGCCGGCGACGACAGCGGCACGCTGCGGATCGCCACCACGCATACGCAGGCGCGCTACACGCTGCCCGAGACGATCGCGGCGTTCCGGCAGCGCTTTCCCCGGGTGAGCGTCGTGCTCCAGCAGAGCGACCCGGTGGTGGCGGTGCGGCGGATCATCAACGGCGAGGCCGACCTGGCGGTGGCGACCGAGCAGATCGCCACCAACCGCGAGCTGCTTGCCCTGCCTTACCGGGAGTGGACCCACGTGGCCGTGTTCCCGCCCGGCCATCCCCTCGAATCGATCGAACGCGTCGATCTCCAGGTGCTCGCGGGCTATCCTCTGCTCACCTACGACGCCGCCTTCGCGGGCCGTACCTCGATCGACCGGGCCTTCGCCAACGCCGGCATCGAGCCCGATATCGCCGTCTCGGCGCTCGACGCCGACGTCATCAAGACCTACGCCCGACTCGGCATGGGCGTGGGGCTCATCGCGGGTATCGCCTTCGACCCCCAGGCCGACCGGCCGCTGCTTTCGCGCGACTGCGGCGAGCTGTTCGGGCGGCGCACCAGCCACGTGGGACTCGTGCGCGGGCGCAGCATCCGGCGCTTCGTCGCGGAGTTCGTCCGGCTGATGCTGCCCGAGTTCGACGAAAGCCAGCTCGAGGCCTGAGAAGGCCCTCGCCGGCCGCCGGCACGGGGAACGGCATCGGCGGGGCCGCCGTCCGACGGCGCCTGCGGGCAATCGATCACGGAAAACCCCGGGGCCGCCACCTCCGGGCACGGCCCTGACGGTACACTTGCGCCTCCCGGGAAGCATGCCCGCCCGCGGGCGCGAGCCGAGCCGATGGATCACTCCGAACTGCGCCGATTCGTCGAAGCCCGATGGCGCGACGACATCACCGATCGCCTGGTCGAGTACGTCCGGGTGCCCGCCAAGTCGCCGGCTTTCGACCCGGCCTGGCGTGCCCACGGGCATCTCGACGCGGTCGTGCGCGCCGGCCTCGCCTGGGCGAGGGCCCAGGCGATCGCCGGCCTGGAGATCGAGATCGTCTCCATCGACGGGCTGACGCCGTGCCTGTTTTTCGAGGTGCCGGCCACCGGCGGACGGGACGACCGCCGCAGCGTCCTCTTCTACGGCCACCTCGACAAGCAGCCGGAGATGGAAGGCTGGCGTGAGGGCTTCGGGCCCTGGCTGCCGCGCATCGAGGACGGCCGCCTGTACGGCCGGGGCGCCGCCGACGACGGCTATGCGCTCTACGCCGCCCTGACCGTCATCGCGGCGATCGATGCGCAGGGCATCCCGCGCCCGCGCTGCGTGGGCCTGATCGAGACCAGCGAGGAGAGCGGCAGCCCGGACCTGCCCGCCTATCTCGAACGGCTCGCCCCGCGCCTTGGCGAGGTATCGCTCGTCGCCGGCCTGGATTCGGGCGCCGGCAACTACGACCAGCTCTGGGTGACGACGTCCCTGCGCGGGCTGGCAGGCGGCCTGCTGACCGTCGAGATCCTGGACGAGGGCGTGCACTCGGGCGCCGCGAGCGGCATCGTTCCGTCGAGCTTCCGGATCGCGCGCCAGCTGCTCGACCGGCTCGACGATGCCGGCACGGGCCGGGTGCTGGTGGATGCGCTCCATGCGGAAATCCCGGCCGAGCGAATCGAGCAGGCGCGGGCCGCCGGCGCGATCCTCGGCGACTCGGTCTGGCGCCAGTTCCCCTGGGTGGGATGCGCCCACGGCGAGGCCGCCCGTGCGCATGCCATGCCCACCACGACCGATCCGGTCGAGGCGATCCTCAATCGCACCTGGCGCCCGGCCCTGTCGGTGGTGGGCGCGGCCGGACTGCCGCAGCCCGACGAGGCGGGCAACGTGCTGCGTCCGCGCACGGCGCTCAAGCTCAGCATGCGCTTGCCGCCCACGGTCGATGCCGACGCCGCCGTCGAGGCGATGCGACGCGAGCTCGAACGCGACAGCCCGTACGGGGCGCGCGTGCGCTTCGAGCCCGATCATGTCGCGAGTGGCTGGAACGCGCCCGCGACCGCGCCCTGGCTCGCGCGCGCCGTCGATGCGGCCTCCGAGGCATGCTACGGAAAGCCCGCGGGATGGATCGGCGAGGGGGGTACCATCCCGTTCATGAACATGCTGGGCGAGCGCTTCCCGCAGGCCCAGTTCCTGATCACCGGCGTGCTCGGCCCGCAGTCGAATGCGCACGGCCCCAACGAATTCCTTCACCTGGAGTACGCGACCCGGCTCACCGAGGCCGTCGCGCGTATCGTCACCGAGGTTCCCGCATGAGTCTGAGGCCCTTCCATCTCGCCTTCCCGGTCACCGACATCGAGAAGGCGCGCGCCTTCTACGGCGGCGTTCTCCGCTGCGAGGAGGGACGCAGCGACACCGACTGGGTGGACTTCAATCTCTACGGCCACCAGATCGTGGCGCATCGCGTCGACAGCATGAGGCCGATCGCCGGCCACAATCCGGTGGACGGCGATTCCGTGCCCGTGCCGCACTTCGGCGTGGTCCTGTCGATGGACGACTGGCGCATGCTCGCCGAGCTGCTGAAGGCGGCCGACGTGGAGTTCATCATCGAGCCGCACATCCGCTTCGAAGGGCAGCCCGGCGAGCAGGGCACGATGTTCTTCCTGGACCCCTTCGGCAATGCCCTGGAGTTCAAGGGCTTCGAAGACCTCGACAGGCTGTTCGCCCGCTGAGGGCACGCTCGATGCGCATGCCCCGCTGGATCTCCCGCTACCTGCCGACGCGCGAGGAGATCGAGAACCATCGCTGGCTCGGGCGGCTCGGCCCGCGACTGACGCATCCGCGACTGTGGCACGCGCATCGGCGGGGCATTGCGCTGGGCCTGGCGATCGGGCTCTTCTTCGGCCTGCTGGCGCCGGTGGCGCAGATTCCGCTTTCGATCGTCGTCGGCGTATGGCTGCGCGCCAACCTGCCGACCGCCGTCGCCGCCACGCTGGTCACCAATCCGTTCACGTTCGCCCCGATCTACTGGCTCGCCTACCAGACCGGCGCCTTTTTCCTCGGCCATGCCGTGACGGCGGAAGTGCCCCAGGTGATCGCGGACCGCGGCGTCGACGTCATCGCGCCTGTCGCGCAGTCGGGCATCGTTGCGTGGATCGCGGTCTGGTACGACAAGATCGTCGCCGCGGGCAAGCCGTTCGCCCTTGGCATGACGATCTTCGCGGTCACCGGCAGCCTGGTCGGCTACTTCGCGGTGTCGTGGTCCTGGCGCCTGCGCACCTTGCGCCGTCGCCGCCGCCGCCTGCAACGTCCCTGGGCGCGGCCCGGTGCCGTGGTCGCGCAGCCGGTGCCTACCGGCGAGACCGGCTCGATCGATTCGCGCCGGTGAGCCGGGCGCGGCGCGCGGCGCCGCCCGGGTGAGAAAGTTCCTCCCGGTCGTCGCCGGGCCCGCCTATGCTTTGCGAAATGCGCGAGCCCGTATGCCAGACGGGTCGCGGCTGGCCGCACGGGGCCGGATCGCCAGGGAGGAAACCCATGTCGCCACGCGGCCTGCTCCTGTTGGCCGCCTGGGGCGCCGCCATGATCGCGGGGCCCGGGCCGGCAAAGGCCGAAGAACGCCATTGGACCGAATCGACCCGGCTGCAGGTCGGTGTCGAGACCCGGCTACGCCTGCTCGCGGAGGTGCCTTCGCATCCGGAACGCGCGGCGCGCCCCCATCTCGTGGCCATCGTGTGGCGCTACGGCGAGGAAGGCGGCGAACGGCTGCTCCCCTCCGCGCTCGAGGCGCTGCAGCTCCTGCAGGCCGAGGCCCTGCTGGAGGAGGGCATCGAGCGCACCGGCATCGGCATGCTGGTGGCGGTGATGACCGGCGGCCTCCAGCACGAATGGCTCTACTACACCGCCGATCCGGTGGCCCTGGCCAACGCCTTCAACCGCCTGGCCGCCGAGTCGCCCGACTGGCCGGTGCGGCTGCTGACCGACTTCGATCCGGACTGGGAGGCCTACCTCCTACTGCGGCGCCGGGAGTTCGCGCTGCGCTGAGGGCCACCGGCGCCCTCAGGCGGCGGCGAGGCCGCCGCCCCACGGCTCGAAGGCCTTCGCCACCGCATCACGCGCCGAGATGCCCCGCCGCAGCAGCAGCGTGAGAAGGATCCTCGCCTTGAGTCCGTCGAGCCAGCCGGCGCGAACGATCCCCCTGCGCAGCAGGTCGATCTCGCTGCCGGGGAAGCCGTAGGTCCGTTCGAGCGTCTCGCCCGCCCCGGTGCGCGAGGCCAGCAGCACCGGTATCCGGCCCGCCGCTTCGCCGAGGATGTCGGCGAGCTCCGGTCGCACGTGGCCGCCGCCGGTCGCGGCGACCACGAGGCCGTCGACCCCGTGCGAGAGCAGCGCGCGGACATGCCCGCCGTCGTCGCCGAGCGCGATCGTCACGAGCCCGACGCGCGCATCTCTCGTTGCAGCGGGCGCGAGCGCCGGGACCCTGGCCACACGCGCATTGAAGCGCACGCGGCCCTCGGTGACCCAACCGATCGGCCCCGCCATGGGCGAGCCGAACGCGGCCGGGCTGCTCGTGTGAAGCTTGCGCACGAAGCGCGCCGCGTGCACCTCGTCGTTGAGAACGACGAGGCAACCCATGCCGCGGGCCTCTTCGCTGGTCGCGACCTGGACCGACGCGAGCAGGTTGGCCGGCCCGTCGGCCCCGGGAAGCGACGGATTGCGCATGGCGCCGCTCACGACGACCGGCATGTCGAGATCGAGCAGGCGGTCGAGCACGAAGGCGCTCTCCTCGATCGTGTCGGTGCCCTGCGTGACGACCACGCCGCGGCCGCCGCGCGCGGCGATCTCGCGGATCGCGCCGGCGAGCTCCTCGAGATCGTCGAACAGCAGGTGCGCGCCGGGCATCTGGCGAAACGACCTCGCCTCGACCTGCGCGAGCTCGCCCAGGCCCGGCACGGCGGCCACCAGCGCCTCGGCGCTCAGGGCGGGCACCACGCCGCCCGCGGCACTGGGGGTCATGGCGATGGTGCCGCCCAGCCCGAGCACGGTCACGATCGGTCTGTTCACTGCATCCTCCTGTCGATGTGGAGCGGCTATCCTGCCATGATGCCTTGTTGACGGGCACGGGACCCGAAACGAGAATCGAGGCGCCGGCATCTCGGGGCAGCCCGGCATCGATAACACAACGTCGTGGAGACAGCACCATGTCCGAAGTCCTCATCGAGAACGTCGAGAACGGCGTTTGCACACTCACCATGAACCGGGTGGAGCGGCGCAACGCGCTGAGCCCCGACCTCCTGTCGGCGCTGGTCGACGCGGTGGCGCGCGCCTCGCGCGACGACGCGGTCGGGGCCATCGTCCTGCGGGGCGCCGGCGGGTATTTCTGCGTCGGCGGGGATGTCAAGGCGATGGCCGAGGGCGCCGGTCGCGACCTCGGCTTCGAGGCGCGCGTCGATTCGCTGCGCGCCCGGATGGAGGTGTCGCGCCTGTTGCACCAGTCGCCGAAACCGACGATCGCCGCCATCACGGGGGCCGCGGCCGGGGCGGGCCTGTCCATCGCGATGGCCTGCGATTTCCGCGTGGCCGGCCGATCCGCCAAGCTCACCACCGCCTTCGCGAAGGTCGGCCTTTCGGGCGACTTCGGCGGCACCTGGTTCCTGACGCAGCTGGTCGGCGCGGCGAAGGCGCGCGAGCTCTACATGCTCTCGCCGACGCTCGATGCCGCGAAGGCGCACGACATCGGGCTGGTGACCGAGGTGGTGGACGACGATGCCGTGCATTCGCGCGCCGACGAGATGGCGCGCCAGCTCGCCTCCGGGCCACGGATCACGCTGTCCTACATCAAGCGCAACATGAACGACGCGCTCCATGGCTCGCTCGTCGATTCGCTCGATGCCGAGGCCTTCCGGCATGTGCGCTGCTCGATGACGGAGGACCACAAGGAGGCGGCGGACGCTTTCATGCAGAAGCGCAAGCCGGTCTTCAAGGGGCGCTGACGGGGCCGGCCGGCCATGCGTCGCCTGGCGTCGCCCTGGTTCCAGCCGTTCGCCGGGGAGGACATCCGCAGCCTGCTCGATGCGCAGGCCCGCCTGCGCGCGGACCATCCCTACCTCGTCTGGCGACCGTTCGAGGGACCGCGCAGGACGTGGACCTACCGCGAGTTCCGCGATCGCGTCGCGCGGGTCGCGGCGGGGCTGCATGCGCGCGGCATCGTCGCCGGCGACCGGGTCCTGGTGCACCTGGACAACTGCCCCGAGGCGATCCTGGCCTGGTTCGGCTGCGCCTGGCTGGGGGCGGTCGCCGTCACCACCAATGCCCGCTCGAGCGCGGACGAGCTCGCCTGGTTCGCCGACGATGCCGCCGTGGTGGCCGGCATCACGCAGCCCCGGCTCGTTCCCGTCGTGACCGCCGCCTGCCCGCGCCTGCGCTGGCTCGCGGTCACGGCCACCGACAACGGCGCCGCCCCCGCCACGTACGCGCCCGCGGCGGACGAATCGTTCGATGCGATTGATGCCGATCCCGATCGCCTGCCGGCGCGACCGCACGATCCGATGGCGCCGTTCTCCGTGCAGTACACGTCCGGAACGACCTCCCGGCCGAAGGGCGTGCTCTGGACCCATGCGAACGCGCTGTGGGGCGCGCGCGTCAATGCCGCGCACCAGGACCTGCGCCCCGACGACGTCCACATGGTGACGCTGCCGCTCTTCCACACGAATGCGCAGGCGTACTCCATGCTCGCCACCCTCTGGGCGGGGGCCACGGCGGTCGTGAATCCGCGTTTCTCGGCGAGCCGCTTCTGGCGGGTCTCGCTGGAGGAGCGCTGCACGTGGGCATCGATCGTGCCGTTCGCGTCCCGCGCGCTCGAGGCGCACGAAGTCCCGGACGCGCATGGCTACCGACTCTGGGGCAGCGGCGTCTGCGAGCCGCCGAGCGACGCGCGCTTTCGCGTCAAGACCATCGGCTGGTGGGGCATGACCGAGACGATCACGCATGGCAGCGTCGGGCTCGTGCACCTGCCGAACCCGAGCCTGTCGATGGGCCGACCCGCGCCCGAGTACGAGGTGCGCATCGTGGTGGACGGCCGCGATGCCGAGCCGGGCGAGACGGGCGACTTCCTGGTGCGCGGCGTGCGGGGGCTGTCGCTCTTCGCCGAATACCTCAACCGCCCCGAGGCGACCGCCGAGTCCTTCGACGAAGGCGGCTGGTTCATCACCGGCGACCGGGTCCGCCTCGGGGAGAACGGCTGGCTCTACTTCAGCGATCGGGCCAAGGACATGCTCAAGGTGGGCGGCGAGAATGTCGCCGCGTCGGAGGTGGAGCGGGTGATCGCCCTGGTGTCCGGCGTGCTCGAAACCGCCGTCGTGGGCAGGCGCGACCCCATGCTCGACGAGGTCCCGGTGGCGTTCCTGCGGGTCGAGCCCACCACCGATGAGGCCCGTTCGGCGCTGCTCGGGGCCGTGCGCGCCGCCTGCGAGTCGTCGCTCGCCGATTTCAAGCGCCCCCGCGAGTACATCCTCGTGGACGACTTCCCGCGCGCCACGCTCGAGAAGATCGCGAAGGCGGAGCTGCGCCGCCGCCTGGAGAACTCGCGCAGCTGAGGGCGATCGCGGCGCCATGCGGGCCCGCCGGACGTCCGGCGCCGGTGTTGCCCGGCGGCGCGGACCGGCCCGCCCGTCGTGGGTCCGGAGCAACATCGTGGACCCGTGGATGGCGCGAGGCTCGTGCCCTGAGCCCGGCGTTCCCGATCCTGTCCGCAAGGCGCCGCAGCCCGGCGGCGCGCGACCAGGAGCCCTTCATGAAGCCTCTTCGCCAGTTTCGTCGAATCGACCCCGACAAGGCCGTCGGCATCGCCCTCGCGCTCATCCTGCCGTGGCTGCCCTTGCTGTCCCTCACCTCCTGAAGCGGAATTCCGACGGGTCGTTGCGGCTTGCCTCCGGTCCGCGCGGCGACTTATAGTGCCGCGATCCCGGCCATCGCCGGGCCCCGCGGGCGGGGAGGACATGCGGGGAATCCGGGGTGTCCCACCGCGGCGGGATCGGCGACCATTGCACGATTCCTGGAGGAAACCGCATGAAACTCACTGGATGGATCCTCGCCGGCGCGGCAGCGCTTGCATTCTCGATGCCGGCGGCGGCTCAACCGATCGTCGTCAAGTTCAGCCACGTGGTGGCCGAGTCCACGCCCAAGGGCCAAGGCGCGCTCAAGTTCAAGGAAGTGGCCGAGAAACTCCTGCCGGGCAAGGTCGATGTCCAGGTCTTTCCGAGCTCGCAGCTGTTCGGCGACGGCAAGGAGATGGAGGCGCTGCTGCTGGGTGACGTCCACTTCATCGCGCCCTCGCTCTCGAAGTTCGACCGCTACACCAAGAAGATCCAGATCTTCGACCTGCCGTTCCTGTTCGACGACATCGAGGCGGTCGACCGCTTCCAGCAGAGCCCCGAAGGCAAGGCCCTGCTCGACGAGATGAAGAACCGTGGCCTCCAGGGGCTCGCCTACTGGCACAACGGCATGAAGCAGCTGTCCACCAACAAGGACAAGCTCACCCGTCCTGAGGACGTCAAGGGCCTGAAGTTCCGCATCCAGGCCTCCGACGTGCTCGAGGCGCAGTTCCGGGCCCTGGGCGCGAACCCGCAGAAGATGGCATTCGCCGAGGTGTACCAGGCGCTGCAGACCGGCGTGGTGGACGGCCAGGAGAACACCTGGTCGAACATCTATTCCCAGAAGTTCCACGAGGTCCAGAAGACCATCGCCAACACCAACCACGGCGTGATCGACTACATGGTCGTCACCAACCTCAAGTGGTGGGAAGGGCTGCCGGCCGACGTCCGCGAGGGCCTGACGAAGGCGATGGCGGAGGCGACGGCGCACGCGAACCAGCTGGCCAACGAGCTCAACGAGCGCGACCGCAAGCGCATCGAGGAAGCCGGCAAGGCCAAGATCCAGACGCTGTCCAAGGAAGACGTCGCCGCCTGGCGCAAGGCCATGGAGCCGGTCTGGCAGAAGTTCGAGAAGGACATCGGGGCCGACCTGATCAAGTCCGCTCTCAGCCACAACAAGTAGTCCGCGGCGCCAGGCAGTCTTGGCACGCATCGACCGGTCCCCGCGCGGGACCGGTTTCTTTGGGGAAGACCGGAGATGAAAGCCGGCTGGGTGGGGCGGTTCGAGGAGGGCCTCGTCGCCACTCTGATCGCCCTGATGACCGTGATCACCTTCATGCAGGTGGTCGCGCGCTACGTCTTCAACTACAGCTTCGTCTGGGCGCTGGAGCTCACCACCTTCCTGTTCGGCGGGCTGATCTTCTTCGGCATTTCCTACGGCGTCCGGGTCGGCGCCCACATCGGCGTCGACGTGCTGATCCGCATCCTCCCGCGCGGCATCGCCCGGGTCGTCACCATCGCGGCGACCCTGCTCTGCCTCGTCTATACGGTGATCGTGTTCGTGGGCAGCTGGCAGTACGTCGGCAAGATGTACGAGATCGGCATCCTCGCGCAGGACATGCCGATCCCGCAGTGGATTCCGCGTGCGGTCCTGCCCCTCGGCTTCGCGCTGCTGTTCTTCCGGTTCTGCCAGGTGCTCGTGCACGTGATCCGCGGCGAGGGCTGGGGTCTGGTGGCCGACGAGGCCGGGGACGCGCTCAAGATGCTCGATGAAGGGGATCGGGAGGGTCGGCTGTGACCACAGGCATCCTGTTCGTCCTCCTGTTCCTGTTCCTGTTCATGGGCATGCCCGTGGCGGTCGCGCTCGGGCTGTCCTCGCTGGTGACGATCCTGCTGTTCGGCCAGGATTCGCTGGCCTCGCTCACGCTCAAGCTCTACGAGACCTCCGAGCACTTCACGCTGCTCGCGATCCCGTTCTTCATCCTCGGCGGCGCCTTCATGACCACCGGGGGTGTCGCCCGGCGCATGATCCGATTCGCGATCGCCTGCGTCGGCCACCTGCGGGGTGGCCTCGCCATGGCCTCCGTGCTGGCCTGCATGCTGTTCGCGGCGGTCTCGGGCTCCTCGCCAGCGACCGTGGTCGCGGTCGGCTCCATCGTCATCGCAGGCATGGTGCGAGCCGGGTATCCGCTGGGCTTCGCGGCGGGCGTGGTCTGCAACGCCGGCACGCTGGGCATCCTCATCCCGCCCTCGATCGTGCTGGTGGTCTACGGCGCGGTCACCGAGACGTCCGTAGGCGACCTCTTCATGGCGGGCGTCGTTCCGGGCATCCTGTTCGGCCTGCTGCTGATGGTCGCGATCTACGTACTCGCGAAGAAGCGCGACCTGCCCCGCCAGCCGCGCGCCACGCTGCGCGAGGTGCTGGTCGCCGGACGGGACTCGCTGTGGGGACTGCTGCTGATCGTGATCGTCCTCGGCGGGATCTACGGCGGCGCATTCACGCCGACCGAAGCCGCCGCGGTGTCCGCCGTCTATGCCTTCCTGATTGCCGTCTTCGTTTACCGCGACATCGGATGGAAGCAGGTGCCGGGCGTGCTGGTGGACGCCTCGAAGCTGACGGTGATGCTGATGTTCATCATCGCCAACGCGCTGCTCTTCGCGCACGTGCTGACGACCGAGCGCATCCCGCAGATCATCGCCGAGCAGATCGTGCAGCTCGGCATGCCGGCGTGGGTGTTCCTGATCGTGGTGAACATCCTGCTGCTGGTCGCCGGGATGTTCATGGAGCCGAGCGGGATCATCCTGATCATGGCGCCCATCCTGTTCCCGATCGCGATGCAGCTGGGTGTCGATCCGGTTCACCTGGGCATCATCATGGTGGTGAACCTCGAGATCGGGATGGTGACACCTCCGGTGGGCCTGAACCTGTTCGTCACGGCGGGCATCACGAAGATGCCGATCGGGGACGTCATCAGGGCCGCCGTGCCCTGGCTCGTCCTGCTGCTCGCCTTCCTGGTCGTCGTGACCTACATCCCGCAGATCTCGCTGTTCCTGCCGCAGCTGCTGCGCTGACGCCCACGCCACGCCCGGCGCGGGCGCCTCGGGCGGGAGTCAGGCTCCCGGCGCCCAGGCCGCGGGTCGCTTCTCCACGAACGATGCGAGGCCCTCGGCGGCTTCCGGCCCGAGCCTCGCAGCCGCATGGCTGGCGACCAGGCCCGCCAGCACCGCCTCCGGCAGCCGGCCCCAGGCATGCTCCAGCACGTGCGCCTTGGTGCGCGCGAGCGCGCCGGGCGCGTTCTGCAGGATGGCGTCGATGACCTCGCGCGCGCGGGTCTCGAGCCGCGCCTTCTCCACCACCTCGTGGACCAGGCCCACCCGCAGGGCCTCCCGGGCGTCGAAACGCTCGCCCGTCAGTGCATAGCGTCGCACCTGCCGGACCGACATCGCATCGTTGAGCTGCGGGATGATGATCCCGGCATGCAGCCCCCAGCGCGCCTCCGCGATCGAGAAGACGGCATCGTCCGCCGCGATCACGATGTCGCATGCCGCCACGATGCCGGTCCCGCCGCCGAAGCAGCCGCCCTGGACCATGGCGACCACCGGCACCGGAAGATGGT
>CAZDYQ010000040.1:0-31123 GCA_964509685.1 uncultured Burkholderiaceae bacterium | reverse complement strand
CGGCATTGCACCAGGCGAGCAGCAGGCCGAGGCGGCCATCCAGGAAGCCGCCGCGCAGCACGTAGCCCCGCGTGAACGTCCATGCCGCATGGCCGATCGCCGAGGCGAGCCCGCCGCGTCCGCGCGCCGCCACGCGCGGGGCGCCGGCCGCCGCGTAGCGACGTCCCTTCTCGAGCGCGTCGGCGAGCGAATCGATCGTGTAGTGCATCAGCCACCCGTCGAGGACGGGCGCCGGTCGGTCGTAGTCCAGGCGTTCGTGGACGAGGTCGTCCGTGAAGCGGGCCGCCCCGCGCCGGAACAGGCGCAGCACCCGGTCCCCGGACCAGTCGCCGAACCGCAGCGGCTTTCCCGCGAAGCACGAGCGTCGCCGCAGCCAGAAGGCGTCGGCCTCGCCGGGCGCGCGGATCGCGGCGAGGATGGCCTCGCGCAGCCGCGGCGTGACGACTTCGTCGGCGTCGATGGAGAGCACCCAGTCCCCGGTGGCGAGCGCGAGCGCCCGGTTCTTCTGCCTGCCGAAGCCCGGCCAGTCGGCATGCACGGACACCCGGGCCCCGCAGGCGCGGGCCAGGTCCACCGTCGCGTCGCTGCTGCCGGAATCGACCACCACGACCTCGTCGGCAAAGTCCACGGATCGCAGGCAGCGCTCGATGCGAGCGGCCTCGTCGCGGGTGATGACGATGGCCGACAGGGTGGGCCGCGCGATCATGGGCGTCCGCGGGCCGTCGCGTCGGCGAAGCCGGCGAGGATCGCCACCGACAGCGCGTAGTACAGCGTGGAGAAGTGGATGTAGAAGAACGGGTCGGTCGCGCAGAAGATCGCGGTGGCGCCCACGACCAGGGCGCCGGCAAGCGCGCAGGCGCCGCCCACCGATCGACCCGGCCCGGCCGCGCGCAGCACCGCGGCGAAATGCGCGAGCGGCCCGAGCAGCACGGCGAGCAGGGCGACGACGCCGATCACGCCCCCGGTCGCCGCGTACTCGAGGTACTCGCTGTGCGGATGCCCCTGGCTGGCCAGGGAATCGGGCACCTCGCCGGCCGCGATCATCTCGTTGAGTACCTCGTTGAACCGCCCCGGTCCCACGCCGATCCAGGGGCTGGAGCGCGCCATGACGAGGCTCGCCCGCCACATTTCGAGCCGCTCGGCGACCGAATCGCCGGCGATCACATGGCCCGGCGTGTACTGCTCGTACTGGGCGAGCCCGAGCTCGATCCGGTCGCGCACCGGCGAGCCGGGCGTGGCCACGAGCCCGACCACCAGCAGCGCGATGGCCGCGGCGGCGACCGCCCTGCGCTGCGCCGCGATGGCGCGCGAGGCGAGCAGCCAGGCGACCAGGGGGAGGAGCACCGCGATCCATGCGCCGCGGGTGTTCGCCAGCACCAGCGCCACCAGCGCGCCGCCCGCGCCCGCGACCAGGAGCGCTCGTGGCGGGCGCTCGCCATCGGGCAAGCGCAGCCCGGCGAGCGACACCAGCAGGAGGGTGCCCACGACGTAGGCGAACTTGTTGCGATTGGTGAAGCCGAGATGCGCATCGAGCGGCCCGACCTCCGCCGTGATCACCACCTGCCAGACGGCCACGGCGGCCCCGAGCAGGCCGGCGCAGGCCGCGACAGCGAAGTACGGCCGGCAGGATGGTCGCAGCACCGCCACCGCCACTGCCATGGGCAGCACCAGCACGAACCGGCTGGGATTGTGCAGCTCGCCCCAGTCGGTGCTGCGATGGATGACGAGCAGCAGCACGAGCAGCGCCACATTGGCGATGAAGCCCCTCGCGAAGGGCGACCGGAGGATCCGGCGGCCCTCGGGATGCCCGCGCAGCGATCGCCAGTGCCAGATGCAGAATCCGAGCCAGACGAGCCCGACATAGCCGGTGAACTGCTGCTTGACGAGCACCATGCCGGGCAGCGCCGCGGCCAGCCAGGCCGCGACGAGCGCCGGCGGCAGGGCGGGCGGCCGGTTCATGGCGCGGCGGCCGGCGCCGACGGGTCGCCGGCGAGCTCGGCGAGGCCACGCGTTGCCCGGGTCCGGCCGTCCGCGAGCGCCGCATCGAGAAGCCCGCGATTGCGCGCGAGCGCCGCGCGCGGCTGCTCCGGATGCCAGAGGTGCAGCACGCCCAGCGCCAGCCGGGCGCTGCGCAGCGCGACGCCGCGATTGATCAGCCGGACCGCGAACTCCGAGTCCTCCAGGCCCCATCCCGCGAAGGACTCGTCGAAGCCGTTGACCGCGAACAGGTCGGCCCGCCAGAGCCCGAAGTTCGCGCCCCGGAGCAGCCGCCAGTCGCGTCGCCGCCGGCCCCGGCCGACAGCGAAGGGCCAGTAGGCGAGCGGCAGGAGACGGTTGATGCCGCCGCGGAGACGCTCGCGCACCCAGCGCGAAAGCGGCCAGGCATGCACCGGCAGGCGCTCGCGCTCGATCCGCTCGGTGAGCTCGCGCGACAGGAGGATGCGGTCGCCGGCCAGCGCGACGCCGGGCGCGGCAAGTCGCCGGATGCGGCCGATGAAGCCCGCCCGCGGCACGCAGTCGCCGTCGAGGAACTGCAGCCAGTCGCCGGAGGCACGCAAGGCGGCGATGTTGCGCGCCCGCGCGAGGCGAAAACCGTCGTCCGGCTGCCAGGCATGGCGCACCGGGAAGGGATCGCGGCGCCCCGCCACGAGCGCCGCGGTTTCGGGCCCGGAGCCGTCGTCGGCGACGATGACCTCGAAGGGCGGCGGCGATTGCGCCGCCAGGCCGTCGAGAACGCGCTCGAGCGCGGCCGGCCGGTTGTAGGTCGAGACGATGACCGACACTCTCACGGCGACTCGCGGGCCTCGGTGGCGCTCGGCGCGCCATCGCCGCCCTCGGGCGGGCTGGCGAACTGGAGCCGGTAGAGGCTGGCATAGCGCCCGTTCGCCGCGAGCAGCTCGGCATGGCTGCCCTGCTCGACCACCCGTCCGCGCTCGAACACGAGGATGCGGTCCGCCCGCTCCACCGTCGAGAGGCGATGGGCGATGACGAAGGTGGTCCTGCCGCGCATGATGCGCTCGAGCGCCTCCTGGACCTCGCGCTCGGTCCGCGTGTCGAGCGCCGAGGTCGCCTCGTCGAGCAGCAGGATCGGCGGGTCCTTGAGCAGCGCGCGAGCGATCGCCAGCCGCTGGCGCTGGCCGCCCGAGAGCCGGGTGCCGCGCTCGCCGATCTCGTAGTCGAGACCGCCGGGCAGCGCCCGCACGTATTCCTCCAGCGCGGCGGCCCGCAGCGCCGCCCAGACCGCCTCATCGTCCGGGACCTTCACCGAGCCGAAGCAGACGTTCGCGCGGACCGAGTCGTTGAACAGCACGATGTCCTGGCTCACCAGGCCGATCTGGGCCCGCAGGTCGGTCAGCCGGAGCTCGTCGAGCGGGATGCCGTCGAGCAGGATGCGGCCTTCGGTCGGCTCGATGAACCGCGGCAGCAGGTTGACGAGCGTCGTCTTGCCCGCGCCCGAGGTGCCGACCAGCGCGATCACCTCGCCCGGGCGGATGTCGAGGTCGATGTCGACGAGCGCCGGCGTATCGCTGCCGGGATACCGAAAGCCCACGTCCTCGAAACGCAGGGCGCCGGTGGCCCGCTCGATGCGGCGGGTCCCGGCGTCGGTCTCCACGGGCCGGTCGAGCAGGTCGAACACGGCTTCGGCCGCCGCCAGTCCGCGCTGGAGTTCGTGGTTGACGTCCGCGAGATGCTTGAGCGGCGCGAGCAGCATGAGCATCGCCGTGATGAAGGAGACGAAGCCGCCGACGGTGGTCTGGCCGGTGCCCGCCTGCACCAGCGCGATGGTGACCACGACGGCCACCGCCACGGAGGCCGCGAGCTGGGTGATCGGGACCGTCGCGCTGCCTGCCACCGTCATGCGCATCGCGAAACCGCGCAGGCGCTCGGCCGTGCGCTCGAAAACGCGCAGTTCGTGTTCGTAGGCATCGAAGATCTTGATCACCTTGAAGCCGTGCACGGCTTCCTCGACGACGCGCGTGAGCTCACCGGTCTGCTCGAGGTTGCGCCGCGACAGGACGCGCATCCGCCGGCTGTAGAAGCCGATGATGAGCGCCGTGACGGGGATGAGGACCAGCGCGACGAGGGTGAGCCGCCAGTTGAGGTACACGAGCCAGCCGAGCAGCCCGACCACCACGAGCGAGTCGCGCACCACCACGGTCAGCACCCGGGTCGCCGCGCCGGTCACGTTGGTGACCTCGAACACGAGCTTCGAGATCAGCAGGCCGCTCGCCTCGCGCTCGAACTCGGAGGCCGGCAGGCGCAGCATGTGCGCGAACATCTGCCGGCGCAGGTCCACCAGCACCTTGTTCGCGACCCAGGCCATGGCGTAGCTGCTGGTGAAGGTGGCGATGCCGCGGACGACGAAGATCGCGATGAGCGCCGTCGGCACCACCCAGAGCGGCAGCCCGGACTTGTTGACGAAGCCTTCGTCGAGCAGCGGCTTCATCAGGGCCGGGAACAGCGGCTCGGTCGCGGCGGCCACGATCATGCCGAGGATCGCGAACACGAAGCCGCGGGCGTACGGGCGCGTGTAGCCCAGCAGCCGTCGGTAGAGCGCGTAGCTCTTCTTCAAGCCGCGTCCCCGGCGGGATCGAGCGGCTCCCGGCGGATGGCCTCGACGCCCAGGCCGAGGCGGCTGTAGTGCCGTCGGCTGAGGTCGATCCCGAACAGCGATTCGAGCCGCATCTTGAGCAGGTGCCGGCGTTCCCGGCCGGTGGGCACGTGCGCCGGGTCGGGCGCGAACGTCGACAGGGTGTGTTCCTCGAGCCAGCGGTGGATGGCCGCGGGATGCCTGCCCTCGAAGGGACGCAGGAGGCGCGGGTCGATCGCGTAGCCGGAGAAGTCCGCCTCCTGACCCCAGTAGCGCGCCACGGAGCGCACCTTGTCGCTCATCGAGGCGACCCGCCGGACGTGGCCATAGTGGTGGATGTGGCAGGGCAGCACGATGGCGCGCGGATAGCGCGCGCGCTTGTTGCCGCGGTCGCTCACGGTGAAGAACAGGCCGTCCGGCGAGTAGCTGCGCAGCGTATTGCGGATCATCCGGACCGCGGTGCGATACCAGCCCGGCCCGACCGCGACCCACTGGGGACTGCCGAAGAAGTGGTGGTAATGGAAGGCGAACGCCTCGACCCGCCGATCGTACTGGGCGGCGTCCACCGCCTCGCGGATCGCGGCGATGTCCGCCTCGTGCAGCACCTCGTCGCCCTCGAGGTAGAGCGCCCACTCGTGGCGGCAGCAATAGTGCGCGATCATCTTCTGCTGGCCGTACACGAAGCCGCGGTCGGTCATGGCCTCGTTCCACTGCGTCGGGATGATGCGGATGCGCGGATCGCCGATCGCCTCGATCGCCTCGCGCGTGCCGTCGTCGCAGTCGCCGAGCGCGACGACGTACTCGTCGACGAGCGGCAGCGCCGAGCGGATGCTCTCGACGAACGGATAGCCGAAGCGGATGCCGTTGCGCAGGAAAGTGAAGGCGCTGATGCGGGCCCGGCCGCCCATGCCAGCCGGTTCAGCCATAGACAAGTTCGACTCCGTCGTCGTCGAGCCAGTCGCGCAGCTCGTCGAGCATCGTTTCCTGCAGGCTGACCCGCCACTCGTCGGGCAGGCGCACGAGGCAGGTCGCCACCTCGTTGCGATAGGCGATCTCCACCGGGCACCCCGGGCCATCGGTGCCGGCGCGGTACTCCCCGATCAGCTCGCGCAGGCGCTTGCCGCAGGCATTGCCGTTGATGGACAGGCGCAACGCGCGCGCGAACTCCGCGCGTGCCCCGGCGAGGTCGAGCATCCGCTCGGCAACGACCCGCACGCCGCCGGAGTAGTCGTCCTGCGACACCTTCGCGAGGACCACCAGCAGGTCGTCTCCCTGGATGAGGTGGCGGCTGCGCTCGTAGAGCTCGTTGAACACCGAGACCTCGACCTTGGCCGTGCCGTCGTCGAGGGTGACGAAGGCCATCTTGCCTCTCCGGGTCATGCGCGTGCTCTGGGCCGTGACGATGCCGGCGATCCAGGTCGGCTGCGGCGAGGGCGCAAGGCGCTCGAGCGGCGTGCGCGCGAAGCGGCGGACTTCGTCGGCATGACTCTTGAACAGGTGCCCGGTGAGGAAGAAGCCGAGCGCGCTCTTTTCCTCGAGCAGGCGCTGGCGCTCCGTCCAGGCGGGCGCAGGGACCCACTGTGGGGCTCCCGGTCCGCTGGGGCCGTCGCCGAACAGGCTCGCCTGGTCGGCCTGGGCCTCGGCGATGTCGGCCGTGTCGATGGCGCGCCCCACATTGGCGAGCAGCTTCGCCCGGTCGGGATCGATGCTGTCGAAGGCGCCCGCGCGCACCAGTGCCTCGATCGTGCGCCGCCCCACCAGGCGGCGATCGATACGGGCGCAGAAATCGAAGAGGCAGGTGAAGGGACCGCCTGCCTCGCGCGCGCGCAGGATCTCCATGACGGCCGCCTCGCCCGTTCCCTTGATGGCGCCAAGGCCATAGCGGATGGCGTCGTCCGCGACCGGTTCGAATCGATAGCCGCAGGTGTTGATGTCGGGCGGCAGTACGCGCACGCCGTTCGCCTTCGACTGGGCATCGGCCACGAAGAGCTCGACCTTGTCGGTGTCGTCCATGTCGGAGGACAGGGTCGCCGCCATGAACTCGGCCGGATAGTGCGCCTTGAGCCATGCCGTCTGGTAGGTGACCACGGCATAGGCGGCGGTGTGCGACTTGTTGAACCCGTATTCGGCGAACATCGCCATCAGGTCGAACAGCCGGTTCGCCAGCTCGGGGTCATAGCCCTTGGCCTTCGCGCCATCGACGAAGCGGTCGCGATGCTGGGCCATCTCCTCGGGCTTCTTCTTGCCCATGGCCCGGCGCAGCAGGTCGGCGCCGCCCAGCGTGTAGCCACCGATGATCTGGGCGATCTGCATCACCTGCTCCTGGTAGACGATCACGCCGTAGGTCGGCTCGAGCGTCTGCTTCAGGTCGGGATGGAAGTAGTCGATCGCCTGCTGGCCCTTCTTGCGGAGAATGAAGTCGTCGACCATGCCGGAACCGAGCGGCCCCGGGCGGTACAGCGCGAGCACCGCGATGATGTCCTCGAAACGGTCGGGCTGGAGCTTGGCGAGAAGCTTCTTCATCCCCTCGCTTTCCAGCTGGAAGATCGCGGTCGTGTTCGCGTCCTTCAGCACCTGGTAGGCCTTCGGATCGTCGAAGGCCAGGCGCGAGAGGTCGAGGTCCAGGCCCGGATGGCGCTGGTTGATGTAGTCGACGGCCAGCTGGATGATGGTGAGGTTGCGCAGGCCGAGGAAATCGAACTTGACGAGGCCCACGGCCTCGACGTCGTCCTTGTCGTACTGGCTGACCACGCCGCCCTCCGCGCCGGGGGCCTTGTAGAGCGGCGTGAAATCGGTCAGCCGGCCGGGCGCGATGAGGACGCCGCCCGCATGCATGCCGACATTGCGGGCGAGGTCCTCGAGCGGCTCCGCGAGCGCGAGCAGTTCGCGGACCTCCTCCTCGTTGCGCTCGCGCTCCGCGAGCAGCGGCTCGGCCTCGCGCGCCTTGGCGAGCGACAGCGGCTTGTTCTGCACCACCGGCACGAGCTTGGAGAGCTGGTCGCAGAAGTTGTATGGCAGCTCGAGCACACGGCCGACATCGCGGATGACGGCCTTGGACGCCATCGTGCCGAAGGTGGCGATCTGCGAGACGGCGTCGGCGCCGTAGGTGCGCCGCACGTACTCGATCACCTTGTAGCGATTGTCCTGGCAGAAATCGATGTCGAAGTCGGGCATCGACACCCGCTCGGGATTGAGGAAGCGCTCGAAGAGCAGCGCGTAGGGGATCGGGTCGAGGTCGGTGATGCCGAGCGCGAAGGCGACGAGCGAGCCCGCCCCGGAGCCGCGGCCCGGGCCGACGGGAACCCCGTTCGCCTTGGCCCAGTTGATGAAGTCCGCGACGATCAGGAAGTATCCCGGGAAGCCCATCTTGATGATCATGTCGCACTCGTGCGCGAGCCGGGCCTCGTATTCCGGGCGCTTCTCCTCGCGCTGCGCGGGATCGGGGAAGAGGGTCCGCAGGCGGGCCTCGAGCCCTTCCGACGCGAGCCGGCGCAGGTACACGTCGAGCGACTCGCCGCCGGGCGTCGGGAAGTCGGGAAGGCGTGGCTTGCCGAGCGTCATGGGCAGGCTGCAGCGCCGGGCGATCTCCACCGAGTTGGCGAGCGCCGAGGGCAGGTCGGCGAAGAGCCCGGCCATCTCGTCCTGGCTCTTGAAGTACTGCTCCTCGGTGAAGCGGCGCACGCGCCGGGCGTTCGCGAGCACCTCGCCCTCGGCGATGCAGACCCGCGCCTCGTGGGCGCGAAACTCGTCGCGGCGGATGAACTGCACCGGATGCGTGGCCACGACGGGCAGGCCCAGGCGCAGCGCGAGCGCCGCGGCGAGCCGGGTGTGCGACTCGTCCTCGGGCTGGCCGGCCCGCTGGACCTCGAGGTAGAAGGCGCCCGGAAAGCGCGCGGCCCAGCGCCGGGCGGCGCTCTCGGCGGCCTCGGGCTGGCCCGCGAGCAGGGCGCGGCCGACTTCGCCGGCGCTCGCGCCCGAGAGCGCGATCAGCCCGTCGTTCGCGCCCTCGCCGCCCTCGTCGAACCAGGCGGGATCGATCTCGCCCCGCCCACGCCATTCGTTCTCGAGCCAGGCGCGCGAGACCAGTTCGCAGAGCCGCAGGTAGCCCGCATGGTTGCGCGCGAGCAGCAGCAGCCGGCTCGGCCGGTCACGATCGTCGGCATGGGTGATCCAGCAGTCGACGCCGAGGATGGGCTTGATGCCCCGGGCGCGCGCCGCCTTGTAGAACTTGATCCAGCCGAACATGTTCGCGAGGTCGGTGACCGCCACCGCCGGCTGGGCATCGGCGGCGGCGGCCGCCACCAGGTCGGGCAGCCGCACGATCCCGTCGGTGATCGAGTACTCGGAATGGACCCTGAGATGAATGAATCGGGGATCGCTCATGGGCGCGGAAGCGGGGCGCGGGCGCGGCGGCTTTCGCCGCTCTCGGACGGCTACAATTCTACCCCGACGCCCCCGGCCCACCGATGACCCCGAGCACCACGACATCCGGCCCGCCGCCGCAGGCCGGCCGCCGCATGCGCGCGCCCGGCGCCGACCCGCAGCATCGGCGTGCGGCGCTCGTGCTCGCCTTCTGCGCGCTGTGCTGGAGCATCGCCGGCGTCGTTACGCGCCATCTCGAGTCCGCCGCGGGCTTCGAGATTACGTTCTGGCGCAGCCTCTTCTGCGCGCTGACCGTGCTTGCCGCGCTCGCCTGGAAGACGCGCGGCGCGCCGCTCGCCCCGATCCTGCGCATGGGCCTGCCCGGCCTCGTGTCCGGCGTGATGTGGGCGGTGATGTTCACCTGCTTCATGGTGGCGCTCACCCTGACGTCCGTCGCCAACACGCTGCTGGTCATGTCGGTCTCGCCGCTGCTCGCCGCCCTGCTCGCCTGGGCGCTGCTCGGCGAGCGACCCGCGCTCGCCACCTGGCTCGCGATCGTCACGGCGGGCATCGGCATCTGGTGGATGGTGCGCGGCGCGCTCGCGGCCGACGGCGCCATGGGCATGGCGGTGGCGCTCGGCGTGCCGGTGGCCGCGGCCTTCAACATCGTCACGATGCGCAAGCATCACGCGCGCATCGACCTGGTGCCGGCGGTCCTGCTCGGCGCAGTGCTGTCCTGCCTCGCGACGGCGCCGCTCGCCATGCCCTTCGCCGCCACGGCGGCCGACCTCTGGCTGCTCGCGCTGCTCGGCGTGGTGCAACTCGCGGTGCCCTGCATGCTGATGGTCGGGACGAACCGGCATCTCGCGCCCCACGAGGTCTCGCTGATCGCCATGCTCGAGGTGGTCCTCGGGCCCGTCTGGGCCTGGCTCTGGGCGGGCGAGGCGATGGGCATCGCCACGCTCCAGGGCGGCGCCGTGGTACTCGGGGCGCTGGTGTTCAACGCGTTCTTCGGCGGGGCGCGTCGCACGGGCTGACCGGCCTGCGGTAGATTTCGGCCGATGCAAGCCGAACGTGAAGACGCCGGCGAGAACCTCTTGCCCGCCGGCGCGCCCGGGGACCGTTTCGCTGCGCGCGGCTACGTCGGCCGCTTCGCCCCTTCGCCCACGGGCCCGCTGCATGCCGGCTCGCTGGTCGCCGCGATGGCGAGCTGGCTCGATGCGCGGGCGCACGGCGGGCGATGGCTTCTGCGCATGGAGGATCTCGACCGGCCACGCAACGTGCCGGGGGCGGCCGAGCACATCCTCGCCACGCTCGATCGACTCGGCTTCGTCGCGGACGGTCCCGTCGTGTGGCAGAGCCGCCGGCACGCGGCCTACGAGGCCGCCTTCGCGCGGCTGCGCGCGGCGGGCCACGTGTACGGCTGCGCCTGCACGCGCCGGGAGATCGCGCAGGCGCTGGCCGCCGCCGGCGTACGCACCCAGCGCCATGTCGAGCCGGTCTATCCCGGCACCTGCCGCGACGGCCTGCCGCCCGGACGGGCGCCGCGGGCCTGGCGAGCACGCGTCGATGCGCGCCCGGTTCGATGGGTGGACCGCGCCGACGGCATCGAGCGCGTCGAGACGCTGCCCGCCAGCTGCGGCGACTTCGTCCTGCTGCGCGCGGACGGCATCTGGGCCTACCAGCTCGCCGTGGTCGTCGACGACGGCGAGGCGGGAGTCACCGATGTCGTGCGCGGCGCCGACCTGGCCTCGTCCACGGCGCGCCAGATCCGGCTGCAGGAGTGGCTCGGGCTGCCCACGCCGCGCTATCTCCATGTCCCGCTGGTCGTCGGCGAGGACGGCGAGAAGCTTTCCAAGCAGAACGGGGCGCGCGCGCTCGACCTGCGCGAGCCCCTCGCGGAACTCGGCGCGGCGGCGGCCCATCTGGGCCTCGGCCGCGTCGAGGCGGACAGCATCGGACGATTCTGGGAGCTCGCGACCGAGGCCTGGGCGCGCCGCATGGGCCTGCGCTGAAGCCGCCTCAGCCGGCCGCCGTCTCGAAGTGCAGCGCCCGGCGTTGCTCGATGAAGCGGATGGCGAGCGGCAGCCGGCGCCCGGCGGCATCGAACCAGACCTCGATGTCGAGCTCGTCGTCGGCGCCCTCGTCGACGCGCCGCACCCGCCAGGCCTCGCGATCGCGGCCGCCGATCGCCATCGTCGCGGGCGGGTCGATCCCGAGGCTCACCGGGCGGACCTTGCTCGCGCTCGCGAGTGCGAGCTCGAGCGGGCGCCCTTCCCGGAAGGGGCCGCGCGCGAGGCCGGCGAGCCGCCACAGCTCGCCGATCAGGCTGATCCGGTCCTGGGTGCCGGGCGGCACCGCGATGGTGCCGTCGCCGACCGGCCCGGCCTGCGCCCCGGGGGCGACCGGGACGTAGCGTGCCTCGCGTGCGCGCTTGCGTCCGAAGGGAAGATGGCGGCGCTCCACGTAGCGCTCGGGGTGCAGGCCGCGCTCGTCGAGCCTGCCCGTGCTTTCGTAGAACAGGTCCGCCAGCATGCTGGAGACCTCGAGCGTCATCCGGTAGGCGTCGTCGGCCGGCTCGAAGCGAAGCCGGGCGCTCGCGAGCGGCGTGCGGCTGCCGTTCGACTCGTAGTAGCCGTCGAACTCGAGGTCGAAGCCCGACTCGAAGCCGGGCGGGCCTGCCACCGCGGGGCGCACCGCGCACGTGCTCGCCAGCGCGCCCAGCACGGTGACTGCGCGTCCCCTGCCGGCCAGCAGGACCGGCAGCGCGGTGACGAGGCGACGCCTCATCGGGCCGGAATGCCCCGCCGCCTCAGCTCGCGCGACGCAGGCCGCCGAGCAGCGCGGCCACCGGGGCCCGCGGCCGGCGGGTATCGCCCCGTTGCCACTTCGTGGGACCGTCGTCCCCGGACCGGGACGAGTCGTCCGGCCCGGAATCGGCCGCCTTGGGCGACGGCTCGTAGGGCTTGTAGAAGAAGGGGTCGGTGGACTGGCCCGTATGGGAGCCGCCCTCGCGGCGCGCCGGGCGCTCCCGCCGCGGCCTCGCCTCGGGAATGTCGCGCCGGGGCCTGCCCTCGCGGGGGGCGCGCGGCACATCGAGCGGGATCGGGTCGAGCTTGCGCTTGATCAGGCCTTCGATGGCGGCGAGCAGGCGGGCATCGCTCTCGACCATGAGGGACAGCGCCATGCCGCTCGCGCCGGCGCGACCCGTGCGGCCGATCCGGTGCACGTAGTCCTCCGGGGAGTACGGCAGGTCGTAGTTGATGACGGCCGGCAGCTCGGCGATGTCGAGGCCGCGGGCGGCGACATCGGTCGCCACCAGCACCTTGATCTCGCCGCGCTTGAATCCCTCGAGGGTGGCAAGGCGCTCCTGCTGCGACTTGTCGCCATGGATGGCGGCCGCGTTGAGGCCGTCGCGCTCGAGCTGGCGGGCGAGACGGCTCGCGCCGATCTTGGTGTTGCTGAAGACGATGACCTGCTCGAGCGCGTTGTCGCGGATCAGGCGCGCGACGGCGCCGCGCTTGGCATCGGCATCGGCGACGCGATAGACGCGCTGCTCGACGTTCTCGGCCGTCGCGTTGCGGCGCGCAACCTCGATCGTGACCGGGTCGTTCAGGAAGCTCTCGGCGAGCTTGCGGATCTCGCCGGAGAAGGTGGCCGAGAACATGAGGTTCTGGCGCTGTTTCGGCAGCAGCTGGATGATGCGCTGGATGTCGGGCAGGAAGCCCATGTCGAGCATCCGATCCGCCTCGTCGAGCACCAGCACCTCGACCTGCGACAGGTTCACCGTCTTCTGGCCGACGTGATCGAGCAGGCGCCCGGGCGTGGCGATGAGCACTTCGCAGCCCTGGCGCAACGCCGCGATCTGCGGCTTGATGTCGACCCCGCCGAAGACGACCGTGGAGCGAAGTCCGGTGTACTTCGCGTAGTCGCGGACGTTCGTGTAGATCTGGTCGGCGAGCTCGCGCGTCGGCGCGAGGATCAGCGCGCGGACCGGATGGCGCGCGGGCGATGCGCTGGTGTTCGCATGGCGCATCAGTCGCTGCAGGATGGGCAGGGCGAAGCCCGCGGTCTTGCCGGTGCCGGTCTGTGCGGCCCCCATGACATCCCGGTTCTGCAGCACGACGGGGATGGCCTGCGCCTGGATCGGGGTGGGCGTGACGTAGCCGAGCTCTTCGACGGCGCGGCGAATGGGCTCGGCGAGCCCGAAATCGGAAAACGTGGTCAATGCGATATGGATCCTGTGGACTTCGGGTGGCCCGGCCGGGAAGGCGCGCCTGCGGCTGCGCGAGGGCGAAGGGCCACGGAAGCGGGGTAAAAGACAGTATTGTCCGCCTTTGGGGCCTCGACGCAACCGCAAATCCATGAAAGGCGCATGAATCGTCGTTTTCCGCGCCGACTACTGTTCATCCGGCCAGTCGTTCGCGGACCGCGACGGGGCCCTGGCCGTCCGGCGCCCTCGACCCGGCCAGCGCCGGGCGCCCGATCGAGGCAGAATCCCGGAATGAACGGGTCGGTCGGGAACTGAGCATGCGGTGGCGCGGGCAACGACAGAGCACGAACGTCGAGGACAGGCGGGGCCGCGGCGGTGGCCTCGGGGGACTCGGCGGTCTGGGTGGCATGCGGATCCCGGGCGGCACCCGCCGCGGGGGCGGCATCGGCCTGGGGACCATCGTCATCGGCCTGGTCGTCGCCTGGCTGCTCGGGATCAATCCGCTCGCGCTGCTCGGCGTGATCGACGGCGCCGGGCCCGGCGGCCCCGCCACGAGCCAGCAGCAGCCCGCGCGCTCGGGGCCGATCGAGGACGAGATGGGGCAATTCGTCTCGGTGGTGCTGGCGAGCACCGAGGACACATGGGAGGCGGTGTTCGCGCGCGCGGGAGCGCGCTACCGGCCGCCGAAGCTCGTCCTCTACACCGGCTCGACGCCCACCGCCTGCGGCATGGGCAGCGCCGCGGCCGGCCCCTTCTACTGTCCCGCGGACGAATCCGTCTACGTCGATCTCGGCTTCTACGAGACGCTGCGCCAGCGCTTCGGCGCGAGCGGGGATCTCGCCGAGGCCTACGTGATCGCGCACGAGGTCGGCCATCACGTCCAGAACCTCCTGGGCACGATGCAGAAGATGGACCAGGCGCGCCGGCAGCTGAACGAGCGCGACTACAACCAGCTCTCGATACGCCTCGAGCTGCAGGCCGACTGCTTCGCCGGCATCTGGACCAACCATTCGCAGCAGGCGCGGGGCTGGCTCGAGGCGGGCGACATCGAGGAGGCCATGCGCGCCGCGGCGGCAGTGGGCGACGACAACATCATGAAGCGCACCCAGGGCGTCGTCGTGCCGGAGGCCTTCACCCATGGCAGCTCGGAGCAACGGGTTCGCTGGTTCCGTACCGGCGCCCAGGGCGGCCAGATCGAGCAATGCAACACCTTTGCGGCGTCGCGCCTCTAGCCGCCGGGTGGCGCGACGAGCCGACGCGCGAGCTGCCATAGCAGCCACAGCAGCGCGACGGGAAACGCGATCGTCTGCAGCACGAACACCACGATCAGGTTGCTGATGTGCTCGGCGATCCGGTCGGCGGCATCGGCGATCGCCGCGGCCCGCTCGCGCAGGCCGTCGCCCTCGGAGAGCATGCGGCGAAACGAGGCGATCCAACCCTCGTCCCCCTCCTTGCTCGCGGCCGGGCCGGCTGCCTCCGCGCTGCGCCCCTCGATCGCGTCGAGCACCTGCTGCGAGCTCTCGTATTCCGAGGCGAGGAAACGCGCGAACAGCGCCTCGGCCCCCACCGTCGCGACGGGAACGGCGAAACGCACGAGGAGCAGCAGCACGAACGCCTGCGTGAGCCACCTCGGCGCGACGCCGCGCGCGCCCGTGACGACGATCAGCGCCGCGAGCACCGAGAGCAGGATCGGCAGCAGCCAGTAGCCGCCGATCGACAGCAGGACCTTGTGGACCCCGAGCGCCACCGTGACGGCGAGCATCACGTCGGAGAACTGCTCGACCAGGTCGTTGACGGGGTCGAGCAGCTCGCCCGGCTGGATGCTCATGCCCACGCCCACCTGGGCGCCCACCTGGCCGCTCTGCAGCACGGAGATCACGCCGTCGAGCGCGCGCGCCGTGGCGAACGTGACGAGGGCGCGGCCGAGCATCGCGTCGACGCGCTCCTCGGCCGCCGCATCGAGCCCGGTGAACCAGGAGGCGAGCGCGAGGAGCGCGATCACGACCAGCGTCGCGATTCGCGTCGCGAGTCCCCGGTCGCCCTGCGGGCCGATCATTGCCGCCATGAGGATTCCTTCCAGAGACCGTGCCGCCGGCGGCACCGGGCGGCCATCATCGCCCAGGCCGGTGGGAGCGGCAAGCCGGCGGCCGCGCCCTGCGCTGCGTGGGCGAGCTGCCGCGGGCGCGCATCGGCTAGACTGGCCCGCCAGGGACCGACGGGGGCGAACTCATGGAAGGAACGCTGGTACCGCTGCTGAAGTCGCTGTTGCTCGTGCCCGCGACGCTCCTGCCGGTTATCAATCCGCTCGGCATCGCGCCGATCTTCGCGGCGGGCGTGGGACCGAACCGCAAGCTCGCCAGCCATCTCGCGCGGCAGGTCGCGATCAACAGCTGGGTCATCATCATGGTGTCGATCCTCACCGGCTCCTACGTGCTGGCGATGTTCGGCATCTCGCTGCCCGTGGTGAGGCTGGGCGGCGGCCTGCTCGTGGCGGCGACCGCGTGGCGCATGCTCCAGAGCAACGCCGAGGACGAGGTGCAGGCCGCCGCGGCCGAGGCCTCGGAGCTCTCGACCGCGGATGTCGTCAGGCGCACCCTCTTCCCGATCACCTTCCCGCTCACCACGGGGCCGGGGACCATCGCGGCGTCCATCGCGCTGGGCGCGCAGATCCCGTCGCGGCCGATCTCGTTCCTGGCGGAATCCGCGGCCGCCGCGGTCGGGACCACCATCGTCGCACTGGCCCTCTACGTGATCTTCGCGAACTCCGCCCGCGTGCTGGCGTGGCTCGGGGAGGTCGGCGTGCTGGTGCTGACGCGGCTGATGGCCTTCCTGCTGCTGTGCGTGGGGATCCAGATCATGTGGACGGGCTGGGCCGAGCTCAACGCGCACTGACCAGCCGTCGGGAATCGGGCCACCGCGCGCCCGGAGCGGCTTAGCCGCGCAGGCGGCGGAAGTCGGGCCTTCGCTTCTCGAGGAAGGCGCCGATGCCTTCGCGACCCTCGGGGCCGCCGATCCCGATCATTTCCATCGCGAGCGAATGCTCGAAGATGGGGGCGGCCTGCCGCAGCCAACCGTTCAGCGCCTGCTTGGTCCAGCTGATCGCGTTGCGCGGGCCGTCCGCCAGGCGGGTCGCGATCTCGAGCGCCTTGTCCTCGACCTCCGCATCGTCGAGCGCCATGGACACGAGGTTCATGCGCTCGGCCTCCTCGCCGGTGAAGGTGTCGGCGGTCAGCAGGTAGTACTTCGCCTTGGCCATGCCGCAGAGCAGGGGCCATATGATCGCGGCATGGTCGCCAGCCGCGATGCCGATCCGCAGGTGCCCGTCGGAGAACTTCGCGTCGCGCGAGACGATCGAAATGTCGGCCATGACCAGGCAGGCGAGGCCGGCGCCCACCGCCCAGCCGCGCGCCGCGCTCACGATGGGCTTGCTGCAGTCGAGCATGCCGTAGACGATCCGGCGCGCCTCGTTCATCGTCGCCATGCGCAGGTCGTGGTCGTCGCAGGCCTTGCGCTCGTGGTTGAGGTCGCCGCCCGCCGAAAAGGTGCGCCCTTCGCCGGTGAGCAGGACGGCGGCGACGGAGTCGTCCGCCTCGACGACATCCCAGATCCCCGCGACCTCCCTGTGCATGAGGGCATCCATCGCGCCGAGCTTGAGCGGCGACGACAGCCGGATGCGGAGCACGCCCGGATGCGGACGGTCGAACTTCAGTCGCTGGAAGGAAGCGTAGGGATCGGTCATCGGGTCTCCTTTTCCTTTTTCGTCCGGCTCCGCCCTCAGCCGGCCACCTCGATCAGGGCGGGATCCTCGGCATGGTCGAGCAGCAGGGTTCGCACCCACTCCTGCCATGCTATCCCGAAGGCCAGAAGCCGCTTCGGGTCGGCGTCCGGCGACGGCGGCGGCATGACATCCGCCAGTGCCGCCGGCCGCGGCATCGCATGCGGTCGCAGCGCCAGCTCGACCGCCCGACCGGTGTCGAGGCGCGAGAACCGGATGTCGCCCGCCATCGGCACGTCGTAGCGCAGCAGTCCCTGGCGCCCGAAGCGCCCGCCGATGCCCTTGAATCCGCCCTCGTTCGCCGCCCCGGTGACGAGGCCGGCGATCGTCCCGACCACGCCCGCGACGCCGTCGTCGAGCGCACGCCGCAGCTCCACCCGGATCTCGCCGCGGCGCGGCAGCGAATCCGGGTAAAGGAATCCGAGCGCCTTGCGCGTCATCAGCCAGGCGCCGGCGACCGTCGGGCAGGAATGCCCGGCCACTTTCACGGCATCGAGGTAGCGGTACTCGAGCAGCCCGTCGGCGGCCGCCCCGAGGTACTCGGCCAGCGGATCGACGAGGGTGATCGGGGGAACGGCGTCGAAGAAATCCGGGGTTCGCATGGGTCCTCCTGTTGCGTTCCGGGCATCATACCCTTAACATGCATGTCGTTTGCATCTTATACCGCCAGCCGGAACGAACGCTCCGATCGAGGCCCGCGATGCCCGCCGAACCCCTTCCCGTCCTGTCCCCCTCACCCACCGCCGTCTCTCGGCCCGGCGCGGGCGCTCCCGCCCCGCGCGGCTGGCCGCTGCTGCGCCTGGGATTCCGTCCCTTCTACCTCGGCGCGGCCACCTTCGCGGTGGTCTCCGTTCCCTTGTGGATCGCGATGTACCTCGGCTGGATCGATCCCCGCCCGGCGGTCGCGCCGATGCTCTGGCATGCCCACGAGATGCTCTTCGGCTTCGCGGCGGCGGTCATCGTCGGCTTCCTGCTGACGGCCGGACGTGCCTGGACGGGCCTCCCCACGCCGCGCGGCGCCGCCCTGGGTCTGCTCGCAAGCCTGTGGGTCGCCGCCCGCGTCGCCGCCTTCGCCGCGCCCTGGCCCGTGTACGCCGTCCTCGACGTGGCGCTGCTGCCCATCGTCGCGGTCGTGTTCATCGAACTGCTGCTGCGCGCGCGGAACCGGCGCAACCTGCCCATCGCGGGCATCCTCGTCCTGCTCGCGCTCGCCAATGTCGCGTTCCACCTTTCCGCAGCCGGCCTGTTGCCGGTCTCCCCGCTCGCGCCACTGCATGCCGCCCTGGGGCTGGTCGTGCTCATCGAATGCGTGATCGCCGGGCGGGTGGTGCCCCTGTTCACCGCCAATGCCATCCCCGGGCTGAAGCTGAAGGTGCGTCAGCCGCTCGAGCGCGCCACGCTGGCGACCACGGGGCTTGCCCTCGCGCTCTGGGCCTGCGCACCCGCCTGGCCGGTGACCGCGCCCACGCTGGCGCTCGCCGCGGCGCTGAATCTCGCCCGCCAGCTGCAATGGGGCCCCTGGGCAACCCTGCGCCGCCCGATCCTCTGGATCCTGCACCTCGCCTACGCCTGGATCCCCATCGGCCTCGCCCTCCTCGCGATGGCGCAGGCCGGCTGGGTCGCCTCGACCGCCGGCATCCATGCGCTGGCCGTCGGCGCCACGGCGGGGCTGATCATCGGCATGATGACGCGCACGGCGCGCGGTCATACCGGTCGTCCCCTGCAGGCATCGCGGGTCGAGGTCGCCGCCTACGTCCTGGTCATGGCGGCCGCGGTCCTGCGCGTGCTGGTGCCGCTCGCGGCCCCGCAGTGGCTGCTGCACGCCCTCGCCTGCGCGGCGATCGCATGGAGCGCCGCCTTCGCGCTCTACCTCTGGCGCTTCGCGCCCTGGCTGGTGCGCACGCGCCTCGACGGGAAGGACGGCTGAACCGCTTCCCTTGATCCCCGTCATGACCGGGGAACCGGCTCGACGCATAATGCGAAGCACGAGGCGAGCGCGAGTCCGGCCTCGCCCGCATCAGGGAGGACGCCCATGCTTCGATTCGACGTACCCCCGGTTCATGCGAACGCCACCCGGCTCGATGCCGTCATCACCTTCCTCGTCTGCCTCGCCGCCCTCGGCCTGCGCCTGCCCTGGCTGATGCTGCTGCTCGTCGTCGCGGGAGC
Source organism: uncultured Burkholderiaceae bacterium (assembly GCA_964509685.1). GTDB lineage: Bacteria > Pseudomonadota > Gammaproteobacteria > Burkholderiales > Burkholderiaceae_E > JAMLIN01. The sequence continues at coordinate 12,016 of CAZDYQ010000040.1, read as the reverse complement.
GGTGCGCGGCTTCGTCGGGCACTATCGCTGCCCGATCCATCGGGCCTCGCTCTGGCTGGTGCAGCGCATCGGCCGGCCGGGACCGAAGGAGAACGCGGGCGCGAAGATGTTCGCCGCCAAGCTGCTGTTCATCGCCAGCGCGATCAGCGTGGTGCTCTGGCTTGCCGGCAGCACCCTCTGGATGGTTCCCGCCGCCGTGCTCCTGGTCTTTTCGTTCCTCGAGTGGGCCTTCTCCTTCTGCGCGGCCTGCTGGGCCTATATGCTCTGGTACCGGTTTCGCCCGCAGCAGTGAACCGAAGACGCGCGGCCGCCGGGCGAATACGCATCGGCATCGGTGGGTGGAACTACGCGCCCTGGCGCGGCAGCTTCTATCCCCCGGGTCTCGCCCAGCGGCGCGAACTCGAGTACGCGTCACGGCGCCTCGGCTCCATCGAGATCAACGGCACCTACTACGGCTCGCAGAAGCCCGAGAGCTTCGCCCGCTGGCGGGACGAGACGCCCGACGACTTCGTGTTCGCGGTGAAGGCGCCGCGCTATGCCACCAACCGACGGGCGCTCGCCGAGGCGGGCCCGACCATCGAGCGCTTCTTCGCGAGCGGCGTGATGGAACTCGGCGACAAGCTCGGGCCGATCAACTGGCAGCTCCTGCCCACCAAGTCGTTCGATCCGGACGATTTCGGCGCCTTTCTCGAGCTGCTGCCGGCATCGGTCGATGGCCGCGAGCTGCGCCATGCCGTCGAGGTCCGCCACGAGAGCTTCCGTTCGCCCGCGTTCGTCGAGCTCGCGAGGGCGCGCGGTGTCGCCATCGTGCTGTCGGCCGACGGTTCCCATCCGCAGATCGCCGACCCGAGCGCGAGCTTCGTCTATGCGCGGATCATGGGCACCCGCGAGGGCGAGGAGACCGGCTATCCGGCACACGAGCTCGATCTCTGGGCCCGCCGCGCGGAGGCCCTGGCGACCGGCGCGATGCCGGAGGACCTCGACTTCGTGGGCCCGCCGTCGAGAACGGCCGCGGCGCGCGACGTCTTCCTGTACGTGATCGGCGGCCACAAGGTCAGCAATCCGCGGGCCGCCATCTCGCTGCAGGAGCGTCTCGGCAAGCGCCATCGCCCCGCCGGCCAGCGAGGCGGCTAGCGTCGACGGGGGGTGCAGCGCAGGCGGCTAGCGTCGACGGGCGGTGCAGCGCCGGCGGCTGCCCGGCCCCGCCGGCGCGCAACCGGGGCACCCGCGAACGATGCGCGGTGGAACGGGCTCAGCGCAGCCCCGCCGCGATCCTGCGAATCTCGTCCGGCGTCTTCTCGCCGGCCAGCGGCGTCCCGGGCATGAGGTACCTGCCCATCTCCAGGCCGCCGACCAGGACCGGCTCGAACCCGATATCCCGGACCAGTCGCGAGGCGAGGGCGACGGCCTCGGCATCGTCGCCCGCGATCGGCATCCCCAGCTGCCCCGGTCGTTCGTGCGCGACGCCCATCCGGAGATAGCCGACGGCATTGAAGGCGCGCACGATGCGCGCGCCCGGGAGGAGTTCGGCCGACGCGAGGCCCGCTCCTTTCTCGCGGGCCCAGCTCGCGATCTCGCCATCGCGCCCCACGAAGGGATTGCAGGTATCGATCACCACCTTGTCGCGGATCAGGTCCGCGAGCGCCTTGCCGACGTCGGGCAATGCGCGGTACGGGACCGAGACCACCACGACGTCGCCGAAGGCGGCCGCCTCGCGCGGCGTGCCGGCGCTGGCGTTCGGCCCGAGCCGCGCCGCGAGCGCGCGGTCATGCTCGATGTCGCGCGACGACAGCATCACCTGGTGCCCGGCCTTCGCCCAGACCGACCCCAGCGTGCCGCCGACCCGGCCCGAGCCGACGATGCCGATCCTCAACCGGGCGCCGTCGCCGCCGGCGGCACGCGCCGCGCGGGGAAGTCCGGCGAGGACCGGGCCAGTCAGGGCGATTCCTCCGAGGGCGAGGATTCGTCGACGCAAGCGTTCCATGGTGTACTCCGCCAGGCAATCGGCAGGTCTCGTCACGGTCAGGCCATCGGCAGCGATTCCACCAGCGCGATCATCCGCTTGCGCATCGCCTCGTCAGGCAGCCGCCCCGTCGCGGCGCCCATGTTGTCCACGAGGTGCTTCACGCGGCTCGTCGCCGGCGTGATCGAGGTGACGGCCGGATGGCTCGCGACATACTTCAGGAAGAACTGGCCCCACGAGCGCGCATCGAACTCGCTTGCCCATGAAGGCAGTTCGCGACCTTCCACGCGCTTCCACAGGCGGGTACGCCCGAAGGGCGCGTAAACCAGCACGGCGATCCCCTTGTCGCGCGCCAGCGGCAGGATCGTCTCCTCCGCATGGCGGTCGTCGATCGCGTAGTCGGTGCCGATGAAGTCGAGCGGTTCGCTGCGCATGAAGCGGACCAGTTCTTCGTACTGCCCCTCGAAGGTGGTAGTGACGCCGATGTAGCGCACCTTGCCCGCCTCCTTGGCCGCCCGCAGGATGGGCAGCTGGGTCGCGATGTCGCCCAGGTTGTGGACCTGCACCAGGTCGATCGGCTCCTTGCCGATCCGCTGCAGCGAGGTCTCGAGCTGGCGCCGCGCCGCCTCCGGGTCGGCCTTGCCCCCACGCGCCACATTGAGCTTGGTCGCCCAGAACAGGCGCCGCTCGATGCCGAGTTCCCGCGCGATGCGGCCGGCGACCTCCTCGGAAGCGCCGTAGGCCGGGGCGGTGTCGAAAACCGTCCCGCCCAGCTCGACGAAGCGGGCGAGCACGTCGCGCAGCGCCTGCGCATCCTCCCGGGCCACCCGCGAGAAGCTCGCGGAGCTGCCGAGGCCGACGATCGGCAGGCGCTCCCCCGTGCCCGGGATCTCGCGCATGATCGGCTTCGTCCCCGTTTCCGCGGCCGCGCTCGCCGGCAGCCGCGCGCAGGCGGCAAGGCCCAGGGCCGCGGCCATCGCCTGCAGGCATTGTCGACGCGTGCTCATGTTCGTGCTCCTTCGATCGACGCGGCGCCACGGGCGCGCTGGGCGTACCCCAGCCAGAGCCCGAGCGCCATCCATGCCAACGCCAGCGGCACCGCGAAGGACGCAAGCGCCGCCAGCCCCATCCCGAGCCGGCCCAGCAGGCCTTCCGTCTGCGCGCCGACGACATCTCCCGTCCTGTACACGAGGGTGTCGATGAAGGCCTTCGCCTTGTAGCGCTCGGCCCGGGTGACCACCGTGAACAGGGTCTCGCGCGCCGGCCGCATGATGCCGCGCTGGACCGCGCGAAACGTCGCCTCGAACGCGACCAGCGCCGCGATCGAGCCGGCGATCGCCAGCCCGAGGAAGCCGAGGGCCGCGATCGCGGGCAGGAGGGCCAGCGCGAGCGACGTACCCAGCCGCTTCATCAGGTGCCCGGCCACCACCGCCTGCAAGGCGAGCGTCGCCACCTGGGTGAGCATGTCGATGCGCGCGAACACGGTCGTGCGCATGTCGAGGTCGGAACCGAGCGCCGCCACCATCTGCAGGCGGGTGAAATAGATGAAGGTGGCCATCACGGCCACGACCAGGACATACGCGCAGATCGCCAGAAGATAGCGCGAGCGGGCCACCGCCCGGAACCCCTCCCAGGCGCTCCCGCCGATGAGCGCGGCGGGCTGCGGCGCCCGGCCCCCGGCGCGCGGGACATCCGTCGCCATCGGCAGGCGCATCAGCCAGGATGCCGCGCCGAGCGCGAGCAGCAGGAATCCCGCGGCGACCAGCAGGAGCGCCGGCGTGCCGAGAGGCCTGGCGAGCATGCTCGCGAGCCAGGGGCCGAAGATCGCTCCCAGCGTGCCGCCGACCGCAATCGGGCCGAACAGGCGCTTGCTCTGCTCGAGCGAAAAGCGATCGGCCATGAGCGCCCAGAACAGCATCGTGGCGAAGAGGTTGCACACGCTGAACCAGACGTAGAACACCTGGCCGGTGCGCTCGCCGACGGCCGCCGGCGCGAACACGAGCAGCGCATGGAAGCCGAGGAGCCCGGCGACGAAGAACAGGTAGGTGGCGCTCGTGAACGCGAGGCGCCGCAGGCGGCTCACCAGCAGGCCGAACACCGGGTTCACCAGCAGCGTGACGATGACGGTGCCCACGAAGAGCCAGCGGATCGCTTCGATGCCGCGCTGCATGCCGAGCGCCTCGCGCGCCGGGCGAAGCACCATCAGGGCGGTGAGCACGCAGAAGAAGAACAGGGCCGCGACGAGCACCGGCGCGCGTTCGTCGGCTCGGACATTGGCGAAGCGCTGCAGGATGGCGGCGGCCATGGCGGCGTGTCCCTCCGGGCGTGGCGTCGTGAAGATGCGGCGCGGCGAGCGAGCCCGGGGCGGGCGCATCCGCGTCCGCCGATATTAGCCCGGCGCGGCCGTATCCTCGCAGATGGCCCGGAACTCCCGGAAGGCGTCCTCCCAGCCGCGCACGGGCAACGCGTCCGCATTCCCGCGAAGGGCCGCGAGGCGCTCCGGCTCGAGCAGCAGCAGCCGCAGGTGACCGGCCAGGCCGCCCCAGTCGCCGACCTCGACGAGAAGGCCCGAGACGCCGTGACGCACCAGGTCGCCGGCCGCGCCCACCCGCGTGGAGAGCACCGGCATCCCGGCGGCGGCAGCCTCGGCCAGCACCGTGCCGTAGGCCTCGAAGAGGCTCGGGAAGACGAAGAGGTCGCACCGGGCCATGAGGCCCGCCAGCTCGGCCTGCTCCAGGGCGCCGTGCCAGGTGATGCGCGATCCTATGCCGGCGCGCCCGGCCCGCTCGCGCAGGGCCCGCGCCAGCGCCGGCTCGACACCGTCGTCGCCCACGACGTGCCAGTGCCACGCCAGCTCCCGCAAGTCGCCCAGGATGTCGACCAGGTGGGCGTGACCCTTGCCCGGCAGCAGGTGGGCGGCGGTCAGGAGCCGCGTCACGGGAGCCCCGTCCCCGGGTCCCGCGGCGGCCCGCGGGCGGCGCTGCAGGAACACCGGCGCCACCCCCGGCTCGCAGACATGCACCGTCGCACCGGGGACGAGCGCGCGGGCGGCATCAGCCACCGGCGCGCCCGCCGCGAGGACGCGGTCGGCCCGGCGCAGCGAGCGACGCTCGGCCTCCTGCAACGCCGCGCGCGCCGATGCGTCGAGGCGAGGATCGAGCGACGGCAGGTAGTGCAGCAGCAGGATCGTGCGGCGGGCGGCCGCGGGATCGACGCGATCGAGAAGGAGGCTGTCCCAGACGAGCAGGTCCCAGCCGCCTGCGGCGAGCGCGTGATCGTCCGGATCGACCGCCCGCAACGGGAAGCCCTCCGCCCGCGCGCGCTCCAGCATGCGCCGGTTGTACAGGTCGCCGCCCGAAGGGCGGGCGCGAGGCGGCGGCTGGACGAGACCGACACGGCGAAGCGTCATCGATGGGATGATACCGACCGGTCCCATCCCGAGGCGAAATGACGACCGACAGGCGATCCCTGCAGCAGGAGCTGGCGCGGTGGAACACGGGCCATTCCATTGCACTCCTCATGGCGGCGGCGGCCGTCGTCGCCGGGTCGCCGGTCTGGCTGGCGTGCGCGATCGCCGCGGTGTCGTTCGGAGCGCTGGTCGCACGCTCGCGGGGGCGGTGGACGCCGGACGGCCGCTTCGGCCCTGCCAACATGGTGACCCTCGCGCGACTCGCCGGGATGTTCGCCCTGCCCTTCGTGCCGCCACCCCTGATCGTGGTCGCCGGGCTCGGCCTCGCCCTGCTCGCGCTCGACGGCGTGGACGGCTGGGTCGCGCGGCGAACCGGCACGAGCGGCGAGTTCGGCGCCTTCTTCGACCAGGAATGCGACGCCTTCTTCGTGCTGCTGCTCTGCCTTATGCTCTACCGCCTGCCGGGCGGCCTCGGCGCCTGGATCCTGGTGCCCGGCCTGCTGCGCTACCTCTTCGTCCTCTACGTGCTCATCGCGAAGCCGCCCCTGCGCAAGGCGCCGCGCAGCCGGCGCGCCATGTGGGCGTTCGTCCTCATGGTGGTCTCGCTGCTCCTGTGCTTCGCCGGGCATCCCGCCCGCCTGGAGCTGCCGCGCGCGCTGGCGGGCGCCATGAGCATCGCGCTCGTCCTGTCGTTCGCCGAGAGCCTCTATCGCATGCACGCCGCGCGCGATGCCGCATGAGCCGCGGGCGGGGCGGCGCTCAGGCCGTGCGACGCGCCAGCATGTCCAGCTGGTGGGCCACCAGGCCGAGGCGTCCCTCCTGCAGGCATCGCAGCCGGTCGGCGCGCCAGCGCTCGAGGCGGCCCCGATCGAACAGGCCGCTGCGCTGCGCCTCTCCGCCGATCATGTCGAGCAGCGCGCGCAGGCAGGTCGCGTCGCCGGCGCGATACTCGCCCAGGTGCGGCGTGATGCTCCAGTCCGAGCTGCCGCAGCCCAGGATCTCGAAGCCGTGGACGGGCAGCATCCGGTACAGGCGCCGGCCGCTGTACGCCCCGCCGATCGGGCGGCCATCGACCCGGCGCCGCTCCATGCTCTGGTTGTAGTGCGCGAGGATCTTCGCCTCGAACGCCTCGTCCTCGGACGCGGGCAGCAGTGTCGTGTCGCCGTCGTAGTTGAGGCTGGCGTAGAGCAGGCCCCCGGGCTCGAGCCAGCCGGCGATCAGCCGCAGCGCGTCGCGCAGCGGCACGATGTCGAGGAAGGCATGGGCGACGACCACATTGGGCACCTCGAGCGGCACGTACTCTTGGAGCTCGCACGCGGCGAGCCGCAGGCGCCTTGCCGGCTCGCCCTCGGCGCGGACCTCGGCCGGCTCGACCGACACTTCGCGGCCCTGCGCCCGGAGCCGGCGCGCCGCATCCTCGCGCGCGATCTCCAGCAGCAGCGGGTCGCGGTCGAGGGCGATCATGGAGAGCGGCGTCGCCAGCCCGGCTTCGAGCAGGCGCCGGAACGTGGCTCCGGTGCCAGCCCCTACGTCGAGGCAGCGCACTTCCGGCAGCTGGTGCAGCCGGTCCAGGAAGGCGGCGCGCACCTGGGGATTGAGGCTGCGCTCGTCCAGGTCGAACTTGGCCTCGAGATACTCGGCGAACGCGACCGGCATGTTCCTCGGCTGCTCGCGGGCCGGCTCAGCGCACACGGTCAGGCCCGGTCTCTCCGTATGCCGCCCAGTCGCTTTCGTTCTCCCAGAGCTTCACTTCCAGGGCGAGTCCGTCGAGCACCGGCCGCGCGCGAAGGTCCTCCCACAGCACGCGGGCAAAGCGCTCGAGGCTGGGGTTCAGCCCCTCGAACGGCGGCAGCTCGTTGAGGGTCCGGTCGCGGTAGCGACCGATGGCCTCCTCGAGGGCGGCCTCGAGCTCGACGATGTCGGCAAGATAGCCGTGCCGGTCGAGCGAGTCGCCGCGAAGCAGCACCTGCACCTTGTAGTGGTGGCTGTGCTCGTGGTTCTCCGCGCCCCAGTCGCCGCCGATGAGGAAATGTCGCGCGATGAAGTCGCGCGTGATCGCGAGTCGATACATGGCTGCTCCCGGCTAGTACTCGAAGACCACCTGCATGATGCCCGTGCGCCGCGAACAGGCCGTCTCGAAAGCTTCGGCGCAGCGCGCGAGCGGGAAGGAGGCCGAGACGAGGCCCTCCGGGCGAAGGGTGCCGAGCAGGCGCCACGCCAGGGCGAGCCGACGCTTTCGGTCCCAGCGTCCTCCCAGCCTGGGATCGATCGTGCTTACCTGGCTCGACACGATGCGCAGGCGATCGCGATGAAAGCGCCCGCCGAGGTCGATCGGGCGCGACCGGCGGCCGTACCAGGAGCCGACGACGATGCGCGCACCGAAGCCCGCGGCCTCGATCGCCCGGTCGAGCGCTCCCATGTCGCCGGACAGTTCGAAGAGCAGGTCGGCGCCCCGCATGCCGTCGAGGAGCGATCGCCAGGCATCGGTGTCCCCCGGGTCCACCGCCTCCTGAACCCCCCAGGCGGCGGCGAGCGCACGCCGCCAGTCCAGTGGCTCGACGGCGACGAGCCGCTCGAGCGGAAAGCGCGCGAGCAGCGCCGCGGTGAGCAGGCCCACCACGCCCTGGCCGAACACCAGCACGCGCTCGCCCACGAGGGGCGCGCCGTCGAGCAACAGGTTGGCCGCGGTCTCGACCTGGGGCAGGAAGAGCGCGGCCTCGGGCGCGATGCCGGCGGGCACCGGAACGCAGTCCTCGACCGGCACGATCGCGAGATCCTGGTGGGGATGGAAGGCGAACACCGTCCGGCCCGCCAGCGTCGCGTCAACGCCCGCGCCCACGGCCGCCACCTCGCCGACCAGCGCGTAGCCGTACCGGAACGGATACTCGAACCCGCCGCCGAGCGCGGCGATGCGCGCATCGAGCGGGGCATCGACGGGAAAGTCGCCCGCGAAGACGAGCGACTCCGTGCCCGGGCTGATCGCGGACCAGCGGCTGCGCACCAGCACCTCGCCTGCGGCGGGCGGCGGCAGGTCGATCTCGCGGACCTCGACGCGGCGCCTTGCGACATGGAACACGGCCCCGGCGCGCATGCCTAGCGCGCCACGCCCGTTCCGTGCAGGCGGCCGTGCACGATGAGGTCCCCGCCCAGCGGCTCGTAGCGGCAGTCGACGATGCTGATGGGCGCCAGGTCGGGCGAGCACGGGCCGTCGAGCGCCTTCACGCCCCCGATGAGGCGGGGAACCACGGTGATGACGCAATGATCGACCAGGCGCCGGCGCAGGAAGCCGCCGATCACGCTGGCGCCGCCTTCCACCATCAGGCTCGAGAGGCCCATGTCCGCCAGGCATGCGAGCGCCGCCGCGAGGTCCACCCGGTCGGCCTCGTCGCGCGGCAGCACGCGGATCTTCGCGCCCCTTGCCTCGAGCCGCCGGATCCCGGCGGCGTCGGCCTGGTCGGTCGTCAGGATGAGCGGATAGCGATCGGGATGGGTCAGCAGCCGCGCATCCACCGGGAATCGCAGGCGGCTGTCGAGCACGACCGGCTGCGGGTTGTCGCCGGCGCAGCGGCGCACGGTGAGCCGTGGATCGTCGGTCAGGACGGTGTTGATGCCCACCAGCAGCGCGTCGTGTCGCGAGCGCAGCAGGTGGGTCATGTCGAAGGCTTCGTCCGAGCTGAGCGCGAAGGGGCGCGAGGGCCGCGCCGCGATGCTGCCGTCGATGCTCTGTGCGTAGCTCAGGGTGACGAACGGCCGTCGCTGCGCCCCCGCGCCGGCGCCGCGCCCGGATGCCCGGGCATGCTCCGCCAGCCGGTCGAAGAGCGCCTGCAGGAATGACGCACTCTCCGCCGTCGCCCCGCCGCGCTCGCGCGCATCGGAGAACCTTGTGTCCATGCTCGTCGTTCCCATCGGCCGGGTCTCCCCAGTGTGCCCGCAATCGGGCGCGGATGCCAAGGACGGCGCGCCCGTTCCATTCCGTGGCCATGCGCGCCGGCGCGCCTCGCGCGGGCGCACGCGCATGGCCGCCAGCAGCTTGCGGGCCCGCCCGCAGGCGCTATGCTCGGGAAATGACGGTGAGAGGTAACGACGACGACCGGGCGCAGGAGCGCCGGGCGATGGTGAGGGCGATCGAGGCGGATGCGCGCGCGACCGCGTCGCTCACGGGCCGGCCGACCTTCTCCGCGCGCGTGCTCGCGGCCATGGCGAAGGTGCCGCGACACCGGTTCGTGCCGGCTGCCTGGGCGCACGCCGCGTACGACAACCGCCCCCTGCCGATCGAAGCCGGCCAGACGATCTCGCAGCCCTACATCGTGGCGCTCTCCACCGATCTCATCGACCCCGAGCCCGACGACGTGGTGCTCGAGGTCGGCACCGGCTCCGGCTACCAGGCGGCGGTGCTCGCGGAGCTGGTGCGCGAGGTCTGGTCGATCGAGGTCGTGGAGTCGCTGGGCACCGCGGCCGCCCGGTTGCTGCGCGAGCTCGGTTACGACAACGTGCAGGTCAGGATCGGCGACGGCCACCAGGGCTGGCCCGAGCACGGCCCGTACGACGGCATCGTGGTCACCGCGGCGGCGATCGACGTGCCGCAGGCACTGGTCGACCAGCTCAAGCCGGGCGGACGGATGGTGATCCCGATCGGCCCGCGCTTTGCCGAGCAGGAACTCGTCCTCGTTGAGAAGCGCGCCGACGGCCGCGTCGCGCAGCGCGCGATCCTCCCGGTACGCTTCGTCCCGATGGTCCGCGAGGAGAGCCGCGGCCGATAGCGCCGCTCACCAGGCGCCGTGGTGCTCGGGCACCCGGGCGATCAGCGGCAGGCAGGCAAGCAGCAGGGCGGCGACCACGGCGTAGATCCAGGCGTGCGTCGAGCCCGGATCCTCTACGCCCGCGAGGATCGCGGTGGCAATCCCGATCGAGAGGATGGAGCCGATCGACATGCACATCGAGCGCAGCGCCGCGAGCGTGGACGCGTGCTCGGGAGCGAGCTGCAGGCCCGCATTCCGGTTCGCGGGATTGAGGGTGCCGCTGCCCACGCCGACCAGGAAGGCCGCGCCGGCGAGCCAGGCGTAGGGCGTCAGGCCCGGCAGCGGGGTGACGGCGAGCGACGCCATCCCGATCGCGACGATGATGCCCCCGGCGAACAGCGGCAGGCGGTAGCCGGAGCGCCGCAGCGCCACGACGGCGGCGATCGAGAACAGGAAGGCGGCCGCCGCCTGCGCGACCAGCAGGGTGCCGGAGCCGAGCGCGTCGATGCCGTAGCGGTTCGTGGCGTACAGGGGGATCAGGGCCACCATCCCCGACGGGATCCCGCCGTAGACGATGGTGATGAGGTTGACGCTGCCGAAGCCCTTGCCATGGATCAGCCGGGGCGCGATGAACGGCGCCTCGACGCGTCGCACATGGCGCAGGAAGGCCCAGAACGCGATCACCGAGAGCGCAAGCGGCGCGAGGAAGTGGGGCGACCAGGGTCGCGCGCCCCCCTCGCCGAGGTAGCTGGTGGCCAGCATGGCCGAAAGCAGCCCGACGCCGAGCAGCAGCATGCCGACCCCGTCGGTGCGCTTGCGCGGCCGCCGCTTTCCCGGCCTGTCCTTCGGGACGAAGCGCAGCGTGAGCGCGAGGATCACCAGGCCGATCGGCACGTTGATCCAGAAGATGCCGCGCCAGGTCCAGTAGGTGACGAACAGACCGCCGAAGACCGGCCCGATCATGGCGCCCACCGGGAAGATGCTGCCGAAGAGCCCCACCATCCGGTCGCGCGCCTCGCCGAAATGGTCCACCACGAGACCCGTCGCCGAGGGGGTGAAGCCAGCCCCGCCGGCCGCCTGGAGCGCGCGCAGCGCGATGAGCGTGTAGATGTCGCCCGCCAGGCCGCACAGCAGCGACGCCACCGTGAAGACCACCAGCGATCCGACGAAGACCCGGCGCCGGCCGTACTGGTCGCTCAGCATGCCCGTGATCGGCAGCGCGAGGACGAAGCCGAGCGAGTACGCGGTGATCGTCCAGCCGGTCCAGTTGATCGGCGCGTGCAGTCCGTGCTGCAGCGCATGCAGCGCGGTCGCGACGATGGTCGAGTTGATCGACATCATCATGAGCGCGACCGCGATGATGGCGAAGACGATGCCGCGCCGGACCTGCGGCGGTTCCTCCGCGGGCTCGGCGGCGGGAGGCTGTTCGTCTCGGGACGGTTCCTGGGCGGTCACGGCTTCGGCCGTCGCCTGGCCGCAATCGAGGGCGAGGCGGGCGAATGTTCCGAAAGGGATGCGCCCCTAGTTTACGCGAGCGGGTTTCGCCCTACCCCGGGCGACGCAATTGCTGGGGATGCGCCGCACGGCAACCGGACGGGCAATGGAAAGCGTGGACACTTTCGGCCGGCGGGCCGGACGGGCGGGGAGCGAGCGACAGTTCGACACGCTCTGCGAGCTGCTCGACGCGGTCGGGCAGGAGGCCGAGGCCAGCGGCTCGATGTCGTTCGGCCAGGTCCAGGACCTGGCCGGACGCCGGTCCTACGGGCCCCTGCTGCTGCTCCCCGGGCTCGTCGCCCTCTCGCCCCTGTCGGGCATTCCCACCGTGCCCTCGATCATCGGCGCGATCGTCGCCCTCGTGTCGGCGCAGCTGCTCGCCGGTCGCAGCCGGGTATGGCTTCCCCGTCG
>CAZDYQ010000039.1:0-31179 GCA_964509685.1 uncultured Burkholderiaceae bacterium | reverse complement strand
AGCAGGCCGCCAAGCTCGAGAACATCTTCGAGAAGATGGCCGAGGGCGACTCCAAGACCCTCTCGCTCATCATCAAGGCGGACGTCCAGGGTTCCCAGGAGGCGCTCGCGCACGCCCTGCAGAAGCTCGAGACGGACGAGGTCAAGGTGCAGATCATCCACCAGGCGGTGGGCGGCATCAACGAGTCCGACGTGAACCTCGCGGCGGCCTCGGGCGCCGTGCTGATCGGCTTCAACGTCCGTGCGGACCAGCAGGCCAAGCGGGTGGCCGAGGCCAACGGCGTGGAGATCCGCTACTACAACATCATCTACGACGCCGTGGACGACGTGAAGGCCGCGATGGGCGGGCTGCTGTCGCCGGAGAAGAAGGAGCAGGTCATCGGCCTGGTCGAGATCCGCGAGATCTTCCGCGTCTCGAAGGTGGGCAACGTGGCCGGGTGCATGGTCCTCGAGGGGACGGTGCGCCGGGGAGCCCACGTCCGGCTGCTGCGGGACAACACCGTCATCTGGACGGGCGAGCTCGATTCGCTCAAGCGCTTCAAGGACGACGTGCGCGAGGTCAAGGAAGGCTTCGAGTGCGGCCTGTCGCTGAAGGGCTACGACGACATCAAGGTCGGGGACCAGCTCGAGGTCTTCGAAGTCACGGAGGTAGCGCGCACGCTCTGAGCCCCGGCTCGGAGCGCTCGCGTCACGCGCGACATGGTACGACGCCGGACAACCCAGACACCGAGGGGCGTGCGGGTCACGGAGCAGGTCCACCAGGAGCTTGCCGAGATGATCCGCTCCGAGGTCAAGGACCCGCGGGTCGGCCTCGTGACCGTAACGGGCGTCGAGCTGACGCCCGACTACGCGGTCGCCCGCGTCTATTTCACCGTGCTGCCCAACGACGAAGAGACGGTGGCCACTACCCTCGACGGCCTGCGGCGCGCCGCGGGCTTTCTCCGATCGCAGCTTGGGCGCCGCGTGCGCATCCACACCACGCCCGAGCTGCGCTTCATTCACGACCGCTCGACCGAGCGGGGGATGGAGATCTCCCGCCTGATCGACGAGGCCAACGCCCGCCGGGCGGACGAATGAGACCACGGCCCCTCATGGGGCCGCCATGCCGATGAGCCAGACCGGGAAAGGGCGTCGCGGACGGCGCGCCCGCCACGACGGGGTGTTGCTGCTCGACAAGCCCGCCGGCCTCTCCTCGAACGCCGCCCTGATGCAGGCGCGGCGCGTCCTCGGGGGCGCGCGCGCCGGCCATGGCGGTACGCTCGATCCGCTCGCCTCGGGCCTGTTGCCGCTGCTGTTCGGCGAGGCGACCAAGTTCGCCCACGGGCTGCTCGACGCCGACAAGACCTACCTGGCGGAACTGCGGCTGGGGCTGGCGACCACCACCGGCGATGCGGAAGGCGAGATCCGCGCCGACCGGCGCGACCGGCTGCCCGGGCTCGACACGCGGCGCTGCATCGAGGTGCTCGAACGGTTCGTGGGCGAAATCGACCAGGTGCCGCCGATGCACTCCGCGCTCAAGCGCGACGGCAAGCCGCTCTACGAATACGCCCGCGCAGGGCAGGTGCTCGAGCGCCCGGCACGGCGGATCCGGGTGTACCGGATCGAGCCGCTCGATTTCGACGGGGAGCGGCTGCGCATTCGCGTCTCGTGCAGCAAGGGCACGTACATCCGGGTGCTCGCAGAGGACATCGGCGAGGCGCTCGGCTGCGGGGCACACCTGTCGGCCTTGCGCCGCGAGCGCGTCGGTTCGCTCTCGATCGAGAATGCCATCACCCTCGAGGAGCTCGCCGGGCTCGACGAGGGTTCGGCGGCCGCCAGGCTCGCGCCGGTCGACGCCCTGCTCGGGGACTTGCCCGAGGTGCGCCTGCCTGCCGCCGAGGCGGACCGCTTTTCCCATGGCCAGCGCCTGCGCCTGCCGACCGATGCCACGCACGCCATCCCGGCCGGCATGGTCCGGGTCTACGGGCCCGGGGGCCTGCTCGGGGTCGCGCGCCTCGAGAGCGGCGTGCTCGCGCCGGCCAGGCTCGTCGCGTCGGGCGGCGAGTGTTCCGAATCCACTCCCTCCAGCACATCCGGGAATCCTTCCAAATGAGCATTGCCATCCGGAACGTCGCGATCATCGCGCACGTCGACCACGGAAAGACGAGCCTCGTGGACCAGCTGCTGCGACAGGCCGGCACCTTCCGGGCCAACCAGCAGGTCGCCGAGCGCGTCATGGACAGCAACGACCTGGAGCGCGAGCGCGGCATCACGATCCTCGCCAAGAACTGCGCGGTCGAGTACGAAGGCACGCGCATCAACATCGTCGACACGCCCGGCCATGCGGATTTCGGCGGCGAGGTCGAGCGCGCGCTCTCGATGGTGGACGGGGTGCTGCTGCTGGTGGACGCGGTCGAAGGGCCCATGCCCCAGACGCGATTCGTCACGCGCAAGGCGCTGGGCCTGGGCCTGAAGCCGATCGTGGTGGTGAACAAGATCGACCGGCCCGGGGCCCGCCCGGACTGGGTCGTCAGCCAGACCTTCGACCTCTTCGACCGGCTGGGGGCGACCGAGGAACAACTCGACTTCCCGGTGGTCTACGCCTCGGCAATCAACGGCTTCGCCCTCGAGTCGCACGAGGAGATGCCCGCGGGCCCGCTCGACCCGGCGTCCGTGGCCGCCGCGGGACTGAGCATGCGCCCCCTGTTCGAGGTCATCCTCGCCCACGTCCCCGCTCGCGGCGACGATCCGGACGGTCCGCTGCAGATGCAGATCTCGGCCCTCGACTATTCGAGCTACGTCGGGAAGATCGGGATCGGCCGGATCAACCGGGGGCGGGTACGTCCCGGGCAGCTGGTCACCATCCTGGACGGGGATCCGGCCGAGACGGGCGTCGCGCCCGTGAGCGGGAGGATCAACCAGGTCCTGCGGTTCGCCGGGCTCGAGCGGACGGTGGTCGAGGAGGCACAGGCGGGCGACATCATCGCCGTCAACGGCATCGAGGAGCTCGGGATCGGTTCCACGCTCTGCGATCCCCAGCGTCCCGAGGCCCTGCCGGTGCTGCGCGTCGACGAGCCGACGATGAGCATGGAGTTCCTCGTCAACACCTCGCCGATGGCCGGGCGCGAGGGCAAGTACGTCACCAGCCGCCAGCTTCGCGAGCGGCTCGAGCGCGAGCTCAAGAGCAACGTCGCCCTGCGCGTGGAGTTCACGGCCGACTCGGACACCTTCGTGGTGTCGGGGCGCGGGGAGCTGCACCTCACCATCCTGATCGAGAACATGCGCCGCGAGGGCTACGAGCTGGCGGTGTCCCGGCCGAAGCCGCGGATCCGGGTCGTCGAGGGCCGGCGCGAGGAGCCCTACGAGATCCTCTCCCTCGACCTCGAGGAAGCCCACCAGGGTCCCGTGATGGAGCTGCTCGGCCGGCGCAAGGGAGAGCTGGCGAACATGGAACCGGACGGGCGGGGCCGCGTGCGCCTGGAGTACCGTATCCCGGCCCGTGGCCTGATCGGTTTCCACCACGAGTTCCTCAACATGACCCGCGGCACGGGCATCGCGAGCCACGTGTTCGACGACTACGGCCCCTGGGCGGGGGAGATCGAGGGGCGGCGCAACGGCGTGCTGGTCTCGCAGGACGACGGGGCGGCGGTCGCCTATGCGCTCTGGAAGCTGCAGGAGCGGGGGCGGATGTTCGTCAGGCCGAACGACCCCCTGTACGAGGGGATGATCATCGGGATCCACAGCCGGGACAACGACCTCGTGGTCAACCCGATCCGGGAGAAGAAGCTCACCAACGTGCGTGCCTCGGGCAAGGACGACCATATCCTGCTCACCCCCCCGATCGAGCTGACCCTCGAGCGGGCGGTGGAGTTCATCGCCGATGACGAGCTCGTCGAGGTGACTCCGAAGAGCATCCGGCTGCGCAAGCGCCTGCTCAAGGAGCACGAGCGCAAGCGCGCCTCGAGGGAGTCCGAGGCCGCCTGAAGCGGCGCCGAGTCCTGCCGTGGAGCGGTCTTCGCGCCGGACTGAATCGCGGATACAACAGTCTGCGCGCGTTGCGCGCCGAGGACTTGCCCTCGCGCCACATTTCTGTTGTTGGCGATCTGAAAGCGCGTCATTCTTCGCGGTGTGATCGAGAGTCGATCATTTCCACTGATAGGAGGGTGATCCATGGCGACTGCCAAGGGTGCGAAGAAGACCGCAGCCAGGAAGCCTGCTGCGAAGAAGGTAGCCGCCAGGCCGGCGGCGAAGAAAGCCGCGGCTGGGAAGAGCGCAGCCAAGAAGCCGGTCGCGCGCAAGCCTGTGGCGACGAAGAAGGCAGCCGCCAAGCCGGCGAAGAAGGCGGCCGCCCGCAAGCCGGCGGCGAAGAAAGCGGCCGCGACCAGGACCGCGGCGAAGAAGCCCGCAGCGAAGAAGGCCGCCGCGAGCAAGACGGTGAAGGCGGCGAAGAAGCCCGCGACGCGCAAGCCCGCGGCCAAGGCGGCGGCCAAGAAGCCGGCGGCCAAGGCTGCCGCGAGGAAGCCCGCGCGCAAGCCGAACGCGGCCTTCATGGCGGCCAAGACCCCCAGCCCGGAGCTGGCCGCGGTCATCGGCGACAAGGCCGTGCCCCGTACCGAGGTGGTGAAGAAGATCTGGGAGTACATCAAGAAGAACAACCTGCAGGACTCCGCCAACAAGCGGATGATCAATGCCGACGACAAGCTCCGCGGGCTCTTCGGCAAGCCGCAGGTGTCGATGTTCGAGATGACCGCCCTGGTCAACAAGCACCTGAGCTGAGCCCGTCAGGGCGGCCTGGAGGGGCGGTCCGGCGACCGCCCCTTTTTCATGACCGCTCGCCGCGCCAGTAGGCCGGATTGGCGTAGGTGTTCTTGAGCATGTCGATGAAGATGCGCACCCTCAGGGGCAGCCGGCGCCGCTCCGCGAACACCGCATGGATGGCCGTCCCCGGCGCGGCAAACTCGTCGAGCACCGTGACGAGCCGGCCCGCACGCAGGTCTTCGCCGATCTCCCAGAGGGAACGCCACGCGAGCCCCTCGCCCGCGAGCGCCCAGTCGTGCAGGACCGCGCCGTCGTTGCACTCGAGAGGGCCGCCCCCGCGCACGGTGTAGGGCTCGCCATCGACCATGAACTGCCAGCCCCTCGACTGCGGCGCATCCGGGCCGAGCGTGAGGCAGCGATGGCCGGCGAGCTCGTCGGGATGCCGAGGCGCTCCATGGCGGGCCAGGTAGGCGGGACTGGCGACGACGGCCCGTCTGTTGTCGGCGAGCTTGACCGCCACGAGACTCGAGTCCTCGAGGCTGCCGATCCGGATCGCGAGGTCGATGTTCTCGTTGACGATGTCCGCGATCCGGTCCGACAGCAGGAGGGTGATGCTGACCTCGGGATGCTGGGCGACGAACGAGGGGACGAGCGGCGCGACGTGGCGGCGGCCGAACCCGGCCGGGGCGGTGATGCGCAGGTGGCCGCTTGCCTTGACCCCGCCGAGGCTGACCGAGGTCTCCGCGTCATGCATCTCCCGCAGGATCCGCTGGCAGTCCTCGAGGAAGGCGCTGCCCTCGAAGGTGAGCGTGACCCGTCGTGTCGTCCGTTGCAGCAGCTTGACGCCGAGGCGCTCCTCGAGGGCATCCAGGCGCCGGGACACGACGGCGGGCGATATGCCCTCCGCGCGGGCCGCCGCGCTGAGGCTGCCGCGCGCGGCAACCGCGACGAAGGTGGCGATCTGCTTGAAGCGGTCCATCGGCGCCAAGGGAACGGGTGCAAGGGGAGCGCCAAGCTTACCGCCTGTCGTTTCCCTCCGAGGGGTGGCGCCGCCAGTGGATCCTCAGCCGCCGTCCGTCCGCTCTCGCCGGTTGCCCGCTGGTGGCCGGCGCATCATCCGTCGATATGTCCAACGTCGGGCCATTCAGAGGCCCTGGCAGCCTGCGGAGGCCCGTTCCAAGATGTCCCTGCGTGTTCGCCTGACAGCGCTGGTCACGATCTTCGCGCTCGCGATGACCGCGGTGGCGTTCCTCCTGCCGAACCTCGCCCTCGAGTCGGCGGGCTCGGCGGTATGGAAGGAGCGCCGCGAGACGGCCGAGGCGGGACTGCGGCGCGAATGGGCCCGGGCGCAGCGCGACATGGCGGTGACCGGCCCCCTGCTGGAACGAGCGATCGAGGCGCCGAGCGCCGCCGTGGCGACGCAGTGGCTCGACCGCGCCATCCTGGCTTCCGGCGCCTCCCGTGGCTGGGTGAGGGCGGCTCAGGGCACCGCGCCGGTGGAGCGCGGCGACAACATCAACTTCCATGATGCGCCCGGCCTCGAGCCGCTGCTCGTGACGGCTCGCAACGCCGCGCGCGCCTCCGGCCTCGTCGTCGACGGCCAGCGCGCCGCCTGGGTCGAGGTGATCGGCCTTCCGGGGACGAGCGCGGCCGCCGTGCTGGAACTGTCGATCGACTCACGGCTCGCGCGCAGGCTGGCGGATGCGGCCGGCGTCGAGGTCGCGCTGGCGGGTGTGCCGGTTCGCGGCGGGCCCGTCACCAGGCTCGGCTCCGACACGACGGCGGATTTCCACCAGCGGCTGTTCGATGCGGCCGCTTCGTTCGATGCGCGCCGGCGCGCCACCGACACCGGCGACTCCACCGACTCGATCCGGCTCCTGCGGCTGGAGGCCACCGACGACATCGCCCTGGTGGGGGCGATCGCCAACCGTGACATCGGGGCCGGCGCGCAGCTCGAGGAATTCCGGCTGCTGCTCGCCGCCGCGCTCGGGGGGATCGCGCTGGGCGGGATCATCGCGATCGTCGTGGCGGCGAGCTCCATCCGCAAGGGCATCCTCGCGCTCGACCGGGCCGCCCGCGAGCTGATCGCGGGGCGCGGCCAGTACCAGCCCGTGGTGCGCGCGGGGCGCGACGAGCTCGCGCAGCTGTCGGCCACCTTCAACACGATGCACGAGGCGGTGCACCAGCGCGAACAGCGGATCCGGCAGGCCGCGTACCGGGATCCGGTGACGAAGCTGCCGACGCGCGTGCTGTTCGACGAGCGCGGCGTCGCGATGCTTGCGTGGGTGCGAGCCAAGCAGCGCAAGGCGAGCCTGCTCCTGATCCATGTCGACCAGCTGCGGGAGATCAACGACACCCTCGGCCGCCAGGCCGCCGAGCAGGTGCTCGCGGAACTGGCCGAGCGCTTTCGTGGCGTGCTTCGCGGCACTCGCATCCTGACCCGGGAGGACGGCAAGGCGGAGCCGCAGGAGCTCTCGGTGATCGCCCGGACGGGACCCTACGAGTTCGCCGTGATGCTGCGCGACTGCGATCCGGTGACGGCCCGCAATGTCGGGATGCGGCTGGCCGACATGGCGAGCAAGCCGTTCAAGTACGAGGGCCAGGCGCTCGGGATCTCGCTGAGGGTCGGGGTCGCGGGCTATCCCGTGCACGGCGCGACGATACCGGACCTCATGCAGTCCGCGGACTATGCGCTGCTGGGCGCGGCCGGTGAACTCGGCGGCGTGGCGATCTTCGACCCGGCGCACGAGACGGAGAGGGAAAGGCAGCTGGCGGTGCAGGCCGACCTGCGCATGGCCCTCGAACGCCGCGAGCTCCACATGGTGTTCCAGCCGAAGATCTCGCTGGGCGACGAGTCCGCCCTGATGGCGGAGGCGCTCATGCGTTGGGTCCACCCCGAGCGCGGGCCCCAGAACCCGGCCGAGTTCGTCGAGTTTGCCGAGAAGACCGGCTTCATCAGCAAGCTCACCACCTGGGCGATCGACGGCGCGCTGCGCCATGCCGCGGAGTGGAGCCGCGACGGCCTGCCGATGACCATCTCGGTGAACCTGTCGCGGCGCGACCTGATGAACCCCGAGTTCCCCGCCCAGGTGGTCGCGGCGCTTCGCCAGCACGGGCTGCCGGGCAAGGCGCTCAGCTTCGACATTCCCGAAGGCGTGCTGGTGCGCGCGCCGGCGGTCGTCAAGCGGAACATGGAGCTCCTCTCCCGCGTCGGCGCGCTGTTCGCGGTCGACGATTTCGGCAGCGGCTTCGGCGCGATCGACGAGCTCGAGAAGCTGCCCCTGCACTTCCTGAAGATCGACCGGCGCTACGTGGGCGCGATGTGCGAGGACCGTCGCGCGGCGATCGTCGTGCGGGCCGTGATCGACCTCGCCCACGCGATGGGCCTGCAGTCCGTCGCGGAAGGGGTCGAGACGGCGGATCAGCTCGCAATGCTGCGCGAGATGGGCTGCGACCAGGCCCAGGGCTACTACGTGGGGCGTCCTCTCACCCGCGACGATTTCGAGACCTGGGTCCGGCACCAGGCCGCCAAGTACGGCGTCCAGGGAACCGACCGGAGGCTGCGCCCTCGCATGCCGTACGCCCTGACCGAGCTCGAGGCGACGGAAACGATCGTGATGGGGGCCCCGTCGAATCCCGTGGCGGGCGCCGAACCCGTAGCGGGCCGGGACCCGGCCGAGGGGGCCACCTCCACCGGCGCCTGAGCCCGCGTCAGCGGGCCTCGCCCAGGCGCGCCAGCCTCGCCACGGCCTCGTCGAGGGTCTCCTCGCGCTTCGCGAAGCAGAACCGGATCCGGCGCTCGTCGAGGCCGTCGCTGCGAAAGGCCGACATGGGAACCGCCGCGACGCCGATGGTCTCGGTCAGCCAGCGGCAGAAGTCGCTGTCGCCCCGGTCACTGATCGCCGAGTAGTCGCACACGACGAAGTAGGTTCCCTCGCATCGGCGGGGCCGCAGGGCGGTCGACTCGAGGCCCGCGAGGAAGCGGTCGCGCCGCGCCTGGTAGAAGTCGGCGAGGCCGAGGTAGGGTGCCGGGTCCTCGAGGTAGGCCGCCAGTCCCGCCTGCATCGGCGTGTTCACCGTGAAGACGTTGAACTGGTGCACCTTCCGGAATTCCGACATCAGCGGGGCGGGCGCGACGCAGTAGCCCACCTTCCAGCCGGTGACGTGGAACGTCTTGCCGAACGACGAGACGACGAAGCTGCGTTCGCGCAGCGCCGGGTGGGCGCTGAGCGAGCGATGCACGCCGCCGTCGAACACCATGTGCTCGTAGACCTCGTCCGAGATGACGAGGAGGTCGTGGCGCTCCGCGAGGGCGGCGAGTTGCTCGACGTCGTCCACGTCCATGACCGTGCCGGTCGGGTTGTGCGGCGAGTTGACCATGATCGCGCGGGTGGCGGGGCCGATCGACGCGGCGATCCGCTCCCAGTCGATCCGGTAATCCGCGGTCATCGGGACGGCGACCGCGCGCCCACCCGAGAGCTCGATGCCGGGCCGGTAGCTGTCGTAGACCGGCTCGATCACGATCACCTCGTCGCCCGTCCTGACCACCGCCAGCAGGGCGGTGAGCAGGGCCTGGGTGGCGCCGGCGGTGACCGTGACCTCGGTCGCGGGATCGTAGGTCACGCCGTGGATTCGATCGATCTTGCGGGCGATCGCCTCGCGCAGCGCGGGTACGCCCGCCATGGGCGGATACTGGTTCTTCCCCGCGGCCATCGCCTCGGTCACGGCATCCACGAGCCTGCGGTCGCAGTCGAAGTCGGGGAAGCCCTGGCCGAGGTTGATCGCGGAGTGTTTCTCGGCGAGCGCCGACATCACGGTGAAGATGGTCGTCCCGACGGAGGGCAGCTTGCTTTCGATGTTCATGTGGATGACCGCCAGTGGGCGCCGGGTGGCGCCGGGGGAGGGCCGATTATAGGATCGGGCTCGGCCGCGGGCGCCGCCTGGCGCAGCGCCGCCTGCCACGGCTCGTCCTCGGGGCGCATGATGCGCAGGCCCCTGGCCAGCGCGCGCCGCTGCAGGACGAGGAGCTGCCGGTCGCGGCTCAGCAGCCAGCCCACGCGCCGGTGCAACGCCAGGTCGAGGAAGACCTGGTCGTCCGGATCGCGGCAGGCGAGGGTCGCGGCGGGAGCCGGCCCGGCCATTCGGCCGTGGCGATCGAATCGGCGCAGCGCGCTCGCCCGTCGCGTCTCCTCGAGCCTCAGTCGGGGATAGGCGAGCACGCGCTCGAACTCGTCCCGAATGCGCGGGACCACCGGCAGGACGAGGCGCCCGGCCTCGACGGCTTCGCCGAGGGAGCGAGTCGCCGGGTCGTCGTAGACGAGCCAGGCGAGCCAGACATTGGTGTCGAGGATCGCTTCCATGCCATCATCGCGGCTTTGCCCGATGCCCTCCCGTTCGAGATGCTGATCGTCCTTTCCCCGGCCAAGCGGCTGGATTTCGAGCGTCCCGTCGAATACCACACCCACACCCGCCCATCGATG
Organism: uncultured Burkholderiaceae bacterium; assembly: GCA_964509685.1. Lineage (GTDB taxonomy): Bacteria > Pseudomonadota > Gammaproteobacteria > Burkholderiales > Burkholderiaceae_E > JAMLIN01. The sequence continues at coordinate 20,963 of CAZDYQ010000039.1, read as the reverse complement.
CTCGCCGAGTCCCGGCGGCTGGTCGCGCGGCTTCGCGCTTGCTCGCCGCCGGAACTCGCCGCCCTGATGGGCATCAGCGACAGCCTGGCCAGCCTCAACGCCGCCCGCTACGAGCAGTGGAGGACCCCGTTCACCACCGCCAACGCGAGGCCGGCGATCTTCGCGTTTGCCGGCGATGTCTATGACGGCCTGCGCGCGGACACGCTCGATGGGGACGGGCTCGAATGGGCGCAGGGCCACCTGCGGATTCTATCGGGCCTGTACGGCGTCCTGCGGCCGCTGGACCTCATGCAGCCCTATCGGCTGGAGATGGGGACGCGCCTGCCCACCGAACGGGGGCCGGATCTGTACAGCTTCTGGGGCACGCGTATCGCGCACGCCCTGCGTCGCGCGATGAAGGATGCCGGCGCCGGCGTGCTCGTCAATCTCGCCTCCCAGGAGTACTTCCGCAGCGTCGATCGGTCGACGTGGCGCGCGCCGATCGTGCAGCCGGTGTTCGAGCAGTGGCATGGCGGGCGCTGGAAGGTGATCTCGTTCGATGCGAAGCGGGCGCGGGGCGCCATGGCCCGATTCGCGATCGACCATCGCCTCGGCGACGCGGAGGGCCTCAAGGCCTTCGACCGGGACGGCTATGCGTTCGATCCGGCCGCCTCGGACGAAACACGCTGGGTGTTCCGCCGCCGCTGAATCGTCCCCTCGCCGCGCCTATTCGATGTCGGCGCCCCGGAGGACGACCGGCTCGGGTTCCAGGCGGACGCCGAATCGCGCCTGCACGGAGTCGCGGATGCGGCGGGCGAGTGCGAGCAGCTCCGCGCCGGTTGCCGTGCCGTGATTGACCAGGACCAGCGCATGGCGGTCATGGACGCCGGCATCCTGATCCCGGTAGCCCTTCCAGCCGTCGCGCTCGATGAGCCAGGCGGCCGGCAACTTCGCGAGCCCGGGCCCGGCGGGCCAGGCGGGCAGGTCGGGATGGACGCGTCGCAGGCGCTCGACGGTCGCCGAATCGACGACGGGATTCTTGAAGAAGCTCCCGGCATTGCCCAGGACGGCGGGATCGGGCAGCCGCGCCCGTCGCAGCGCGATGACCGCATCGGCGATCGAGCGCGCGCTCACGGGGGCGCCGGCGAGCGTCTTGCGGAGGTCGCCGTAATCCAGGCGGGGCTCCAGCTCGCGCGAAACGACCAGTCGCACCGACAGGATCAGCCAGCGACGACTGCCGGGCGCCTTGAACACGCTGTCGCGATAGGCGAAGCGACAATCCGCGCGCGAGAAGCGTCGTCGCTCCCCCGTGTCGAGATCGACGGCATCGAGCGAATCGAAGCGCTCGGCGAGCTCGACGCCGTAGGCGCCGATGTTCTGGATCGGGGCGGCGCCGACGCTGCCCGGGATGAGCGACAGGTTCTCCAGGCCGCAGAGTCCTTCCGCCAGGGCCCATTCGACCAGGGCGGGCCAGTCCTCCCCGGCCGCTGCCTCGATCACCACCCGCGCGCCGTCATCCGCCACGATGCGCCGGCCACGCAGCGCGACGCGCAGCACCCGGGGAAGGCGCGCGGTGGCGATCAGGGTGTTGCAGCCCGCACCGAGCACTTGCGCCGGGCCGCTCGCACGGAGCCACTCCAGCACGGACGGGATCTCGCGCGCATCGCGCAGCGTGGCCAGTTGCCCGGCGACGGCCGGTACGCCGAAGCTGTTCAGCGCGGCCAGCTGGACGTCGGATTCGATGGTCGCTTGCAGTGCCTTGCTCCGATGCGGCGGATCGGCCGCGACCCTAGCTCGGCTGGTAGGCGAGCCGCACGTAGATCGGCGCGAAGGATTCGGCCTGGGTGATCTCGACCAGCGACTCGCGCGCGAGCTCCAGCAGGGCGATGAAGGTGACGATGAGCACCGGCACGCCGCGCTCGACGTCGAACAGCTCGTGGAACTCGGCGAAGCGCCGGTCCTGGAGCCGGCGCAGCACGATGGTCATGTGCTCGCGCACGGACAGCTGCTCGCGGGTGATCCGGTGATGCTGGACCAGTCGGGCGCGCTTGAGGATGTCGGCCCAGGCGGCCCGGAGGTCGTCGGGATCGACGTTGGGCAGCCGTGCCTCGATCTCGCGCTCGATGTGCGCCTGAGCGGCGAGGAAGTCCCGCCCGACGACCGGCATGGCGTCGAGCATCTGGGCGCCGTACTTGATCCGCTCGTATTCGAGCAGGCGCCGGGCCAGCTCGGCGCGCGGATCCTCGGGCTCCTCGTCGGTATCGGCCTTGCGCACCGGCAGCAGCATGCGCGACTTGATGTCGATCAGCAGGGCGGCCATCAGGAGGTACTCGGCCGCCAGCTCGAGATTGCGCTGGCGAACCTCCTCGATGTACCCGAGGTACTGCCGGGTGACCTCGGCCATGGGAATGTCGAGGACGTTGAAGTTCTGCTTGCGGATGAGATAGAGCAGCAGGTCGAGCGGCCCCTCGAAGGAATCGAGAAAGACCTCCAGCGCGTCGGGCGGGATGTAGAGGTCCTGCGGCAGCTGGACCACCGGTTCGCCGTAGAGCCGGGCGAAGACCTTCAACTCGAGCTGTTCGCCGGGCATGGGGGCGGGCGGCGTCTCGGCCGGCTGCGCCTCGGCCGGCTCGTCGGCCATCTCGGCTCGCTCGGCGCTGTTCACCGCTCGGGCGTGATCTGGTAGAAGACGTAGGCCGGCTGCGGCAGCCGCGATTCGCGGTCGCGTCGCAGGGTCTCGAGGCTCTGGGGGCGGTCCCACCAGATGGCCCGGCCGCGCTGCTGCTCGGCTTCGAGGTGCGGGCGTTCCTTCTTGAGTTCGCGCAGGAACTTGGTGATGTCGGATTCGTACATGATGCCCCGTGAGTGTTCCCGCGTATTCTATCCAAACGCGGGAACATCGCTCCTGCGCCGGGGCACGGGGGCCGTGGGGCGACGGGCATGATCGGCGGCTGGATCGCGGCGGGCCTCGCCAGGCTCGGCCTGCGACCCTCGCCCGGGCTCGCTCGCGGGGCACTGCGGCCGGGCCGGTCGGGCGAGGCGGACGTCCGCTCGCTGCTCGGGGAGCCCGAGGCCGTCCATGAAGGAGAGGCCGGCGCCCGGATCCTGGAGTACCCGCGCGGTCCCGCCGGCACCGAGACCTGGATGGTGGAGATCGGTTCCGACGGGCGCTACCGGGGAATGCGCAACGTGCTCGTCGAGGAGCGCTTCGCCGGGCTCGAGCCGGGCGAGACGATCGACGAAGTCCGTCGGCGACTCGGCCGGCCGCTGGCCACCGCCGACTTTCCCGCGCGCCGCGAGCGGGTGCTGAGCTGGAAGTACCGGGCGGATGGCGGCCGGCTCGAGCACTTCAATGCGCACTTCGACGAAGGCGGCCGGCTGACCGGCGTGAGCCGGACGCCGGACCCGGAGTCGATCAACGCGCAGTAGGTGGGTCCGGCGGGGTGACTTCGGGATCGGCGGCAGCCGGCGCCCCGGGAGCATCGCGCGAAACGGATCCGGCGCCGCCGTCGGTGGCGGCGGCCGTGTCGTTCACGGGCGCTTCGGCGGATTCGGCGCGAGCGGCCTGTCGCACGGCCTCGAGGGCATCGGACAGGCTTTGGAACACGCTGTCGGGCCCGAGATGGTCGAGGAAGCCGCTTCGCTGCATCAGCGAGAGCGGCTGCGCATTCGGCGCGACCAGCAGGATCCGGCCCTTGCCGGCCTGCACGGAATGGCGCAGTTCCTCCAGGGCCTCGAGCCCGCTGGTGTCCAGGTTGATGACCTGGTGCATCTCCAGGATCAGCACCCCGGGGGCGGGGTCGCGCGGCGCCTGCAGGGCGTCGAGCTTGCCCACGGAGCCGAAGAAGAGCGAGCCGAAGAGGCGGTAGGCCCGCACCGTCGGTGCGCCCGGCTGCGAGAACTCCGGCCCGAGATCGATGCGCTCGATCCGGGTGAGGTCGGAGATCCGGTAGATGAAGAAGAGGCTCGCCAGCACGAGGCCCACCTGTACCGCCACGGTCAGGTCGAAGATGACCGTGAGCGCGAACGTGGTGAGCATCAGGGCGCGGTGGGTCATGGAGAACCGCCGCAGCCTCGGGAAGGCCGCCCAGTCGCCCATGTTGTAGGCCACGTACAGCAGGATCGCCGCCAGGGTGGCCATCGGGACGTCGCCCGCGAAGGGGGCGAAGACCAGCATGATCAGGAGCAGCGTCGCGGCATGGAAGATGCCGGCGAGCGGTGTTCGGCCGCCGGTGCGCACGTTGGTGACGGTTCGGGCGATCGTCCCGGTCGCGGCGATGCCGCCGAACAGGGGTGCGACGAAGTTCGCCACGCCCTGGCCCATGAGTTCCTGGTTCGAATCGTGGCGCTGGCCGATCAGCTTGTCGGCCACGCGCGCGCAGAGCAGCGACTCGATGGCGCAGAGCAGCGCAATGGAGATGGCCGGCCCGGCGAGGTTCTGGACGCCCGACCACTCGAACGCCGGCAGGGCGGGCATCGGCAGCCCCTGGGGGATGCCGCCGAAGCGGCTGCCGATCGTCTCGACCGGTACGCCGAAGACGCCGACGGCGACGATGCCGAGCACGAGGGCGGCGATGGTGCCGGGTGCCTTCGAGAGCCAGCGGACCCATGCCGGGTCACCGGGCGCGACCGATTTCGGCCACCAGGCCACGATCGCCAGCGACACGATGCCGACGGCGATGGCGGGCCAGTGCACCGTATGGATGGCGGCGGCGAACGCGCTGACCATCGAGAAGAAGTTGGCCGGGACGTCCTCGATCTGCAGCCCGAGGAAGTCGCGCACCTGCTGCAGGGCGATGATCACCGCAATGCCGTTGGTGAAGCCCACCACCACGGCGACGGGAATGAACCGGATCAGGTTCCCGAGGCGCAGGGCACCCATCGCGAAGAGCAGGACGCCCGCCATCATCGTCGCGATTAGAAGGTTCGCCACGCCATAGCGGGCCGCGATCGAGTAGAGCAGGGCGACGAAAGCCCCCGCGGGGCCGCCGATTTGCACTCGCGATCCGCCGAGGAGCGAGATCAGGAAGCCGCCGACGATCGCGGTGATGAGGCCTTGCTCCGGCTTGACGCCGCTCGCGATACCGAAGGCCATGGCAAGGGGCAGCGCGACGAAGCCGACCGTAATCCCGGCGGAGACGTCGGCGAGCAGATCCTCACGCCGGTAGGATTTCAAGGCATCGACCAGAGCCGGCCGAAACCGCAGGCGAATCATTCGCGCATCAACCCCTGTAAGGTCGTGGCTATTCTAGCCGATGCGCATCCCCGGCTGCGCGCCGTCGTCGGGCGTAAGCAGGTACAGGCCCTTCCCGCCGTCCGCATCGTCGCTCGCCGCCGACAGGACCATGCCCTCGGACACGCCGAACTTCATCTTGCGGGGCGCCAGGTTGGCAATCATGACGGTCAGTCGGCCGACGAGGTCTTCCGGCGCGTAGGCGGACTGGATGCCCGAGAACACCTGGCGAGGACGGTCCTCGCCGATGTCGAGGGACAGGCGCAGCAGTTTCGTCGACCCTTCGACGCGTTCGGCGGACACGATCCGGGCGACGCGCAGGTCGAGCCGGGCGAAGTCCTCGATGGTCACCAGGCCATCGCCCGCGCGCGTACCGCCGGCGACCCCGGCGCCCGCCCTGGTCGCCTCGCCCGACCCGGCACCCTTCGCGCCCCCCTTGGCAGCCCCTGTCTCTTCCTCGAGTCCGAGGAGCTTGTCCACGGCCTTCGCGTCGATGCGGGTCATGAGGTGGGTGTACGGCTTGATGACGTGGCCCTCGGGCAACGGGACGCCGATCCCCGACCAGCCCGGCAGCTCGAGCGAGAGCTGCTCCAGCGCGCGCGCGGCGGTCGCGGGCATGACGGGCGCGAGCAGCACGACGAGATCCTTGAAGCCGTTGATCGCGGTCGAGCAGATGCTCTGGAGGCGGTCGGCGGCGGCCGGGTCCCTGGCGACCTCCCAGGGCCGCGCGGAGTCGACGTACTGGTTGATCGCGTCGGCATACTGCATGATCTCGCGGATCGCCTTGCCGTACTCGCGCTCCTCGTAGAGGCGGGCTACCGCCTCGGGGCCGGCCCACGCCTTCGCGAAGCCGTCCATCACGCCGGGTTCGGGCGCGCAGAGCCGGCCTTCGAAGCGACGCACGAGGAAGTTGCTGCAGCGGCTCGCGATATTGACGAGCTTGCCGACGAGGTCGCTGTTGATCCGGGCGACGAAGTCGTCGGGATTGAAGGCGACGTCCTCGACGTGGCCGTTCAGCTTGGCCGCGATGTAGTAGCGCAGCCAGTCCGGGTTCAACCCGAGCTCCAGGTAGCGCAGCGGCGATATGCCCGTGCCGCGGCTCTTGCTCATCTTCTCGCCGCTGACGGTGATGAATCCGTGCACGTTGATCTGGTCGGGCGTCTTGCGGCCTGCGAAGTGCAGCATCGCCGGCCAGAAGAGGACATGGAAGTAGATGATGTCCTTGCCGATGAAGTGCACCTGCTCGAGCGACTCGTCGCACATCAGCGCGTCGAAGTCGATGCCGACCCGCTTGCAGTAGGCCTTGAGCGAGGCGAGGTAGCCGATGGGAGCATCGAGCCAGACGTAGAAGTACTTGCCCGGCTCGCCGGGGATCTCGATGCCGAAATACGGTGCGTCGCGCGAGATGTCCCAGTCCGCCAGCCCGCCCTGGGCGTCCTCGCCCAGCCACTCCTGCGCCTTGGCGAGCACCTCGGGCTGCAGCCTCGGCCCGCCGTGGCGCCCCTTGCTGCGCGTCCATTCGCGCAGGAAGGTGACGCAGCGCGGGTCCGACAGGCGGAAGAAGAAGTGCTCGGACCGCCGGAGCTCCGGCCGGGCGCCCGACAGCGCGGAATAGGGCTCGATCAGGTCGGTGGGCGAATAGACGGCGCTGCAGACCTCGCAGGAATCCCCGTACTGGTCGGGCGCGCCGCACTTGGGACACTGGCCCTTGATGTACCGGTCGGGCAGGAACATGCCCTTGACCGGATCGTAGAACTGCTCGATCTCGCGCCGGTCGATCAGGCCGGCCTGCTTCAGCGCGAGGTAGATGCCCTGGGAGAGCTCGACGTTCTCCGGCGAATCGGTGCTGTGCCAGTGGTCGAAGGCGATGTGGAAGCCGTCGAGGTAGGGCTTGCGGCCGGCCGCGATGCGGGCGACGAACTCCTGCGGCGAGCAGCCCGCCTTCTCGGCCGCGATCATGATCGGCGCGCCGTGCGCGTCGTCGGCGCCGACGAAGTGGACGGTGTGGCCGCGCATGCGCTGGAACCGGACCCAGATGTCGGCCTGGATGTACTCCATGATGTGGCCGACGTGGAATGGCCCGTTCGCATAGGGCAGTGCGGTGGTGACGAAGATCGTGCGGGCTTGGGCCATCGTCGGCATTCTCGGTTCGGCGCAAAGGGGTCGGTCGCGGCGAAAAGACTGGGCCGCGAAACCTTTAATCATATCAGGGGCTTAGGGTCGCCGGCCGGCGTTCCCCAATTCCATTAGACTTGGACCGGACAGCGCGTCGTCGCGCTCTTCCCGATCGCTGGAGAACCCCGAGATGCCACCCACCGTCGAGCAGGTCACCGAAGCCTTGTCGCGGGTCGTCGATCCCAACACCGGCAAGGATCTCGTCACCGGCAAGGCGTTGCAGAACGTCCGGGTCGAGGGCGACCTCGTCTCGTTCGACGTGGTGCTGGGCTACCCGGCGGCGAGCCAGGTCGATGCCATCCGTCGTGCCGCCGTGGAAGCGGTCCAGGCCCTGCCCGGGGTAGGCCGGGTCGCCGCAAACGTGTACCAGAAGATCGAGGCGCATGCCGTCCAGCGCGGCCTGGGCAAGCTGCCCAACGTGCGGAACATCATCGCGGTCGCGTCCGGCAAGGGCGGGGTCGGCAAGAGCACCACGGCGGTCAACATCGCCCTTGCCCTGGCGGCCGAGGGCGCGAGCGTCGGGATACTCGACGCGGACATCTACGGGCCGTCGCAGCCCATGATGCTCGGCATCACCGGCAAGCCCGAATCACGCGACGGCAAGAGCCTCGAGCCGATGACCGGGCATGGCATCCAGGCGTCCTCGATCGGATTCCTCATCGATCCCGACACGCCCATGGTCTGGCGCGGACCCATGGTGACCCAGGCGCTGGAGCAACTGCTGCGCGAGACCAACTGGCGCGATCTCGACTACCTCGTGGTCGACCTGCCGCCGGGCACCGGGGACATCCATCTCACCCTCGCGCAGAAGATCCCGGTCACCGGGGCGATCATCGTGACGACGCCGCAGGACATCGCCTTGCTGGATGCGCGCAAGGGCCTGAAGATGTTCGAGAAGGTGGGGATCCCGGTACTCGGCATCGTCGAGAACATGGCCATCCACATCTGCTCGAAGTGCGGGCACGCCGAGCACATCTTCGGCTCCGGGGGCGGCGAGAAGATGGCGGCCGACTACGGGATCGAGTACCTGGGCGCCTTGCCGCTCGACATCCGCATCCGGGAACAGGCGGACGGCGGCCGGCCGACGGTGGTGGCAGAGCCCGATGGCGAGATCGCCGAGACGTATCGCCGCATCGCGCGGCGCATCGCGGTGGCCATCAGCCAGAAGAGCCAGGAAAGCCCGCCGAAGTTCCCGACGATCGTCTTCCAGAAAAGCTGACCGGGCGGTCCGCCCGGGCTCAGGCCTCGAGGGCGGCCGGCTCCACCGGTTTCTTCTGGCGCAGCGGCACGCCGTTTCGCACGGCGATCACCTCCGCCAGGATCGAGACCGCGATCTCGGCCGGCGTGCGGCTGCCGATGTCGAGGCCGATCGGCCCGTGCAGCCGCTCGATCTGCGCGGGCTCCAGGTCGAACATCGCGAGCCGCTCCTTGCGCGCCGCGGTATTGCGGCGCGAACCCAGGGCGCCGACGTAGAAGGCGTCGGACTTCAGCGCCTCCAGCAGCGCCATGTCGTCGAGCTTCGGATCGTGGGTGACCGCGACCACCGCGGTATGGGCGTCGGGCCGGATCTGCAGGACGACGTCGTCGGGCATGCCGGAGGTGAACTCGGTGTTCTCGACGTCCCAGGTGAGGTTGTACTCCTCGCGGGGATCGCAGCAGATGATCTCGAAGTCAAGCGCGAGCGCCATCTGGGCCAGCGCCCGGGAAAGCTGCCCGGCCCCGATGATGAGCATGCGCCACCGTGGGCCGAACATCGTGCGCACGTAGCGTCCGTCGAACTCGAAGGTCTGCTCGCGGCCGACCGGCTCGAGGCGAATCTCCCCGGTCTCGAGATCCAGCGTGCGGCGGATGAGCTCGTGGCGCGCGGTGCGCTCCAGCAGCTCGTCGATCCATCCGCCGTCGAGCAGGGGCTCCTGTACGAGGCGCAGGGTGCCGCCGCAGGGGAGGCCGAAGCGGGCGGCTTCCTCCTTGCTTACGCCGTACAGGACGAGCGAGGGCCTGGTGACCCGCTCGCCGGTGCGGACCCGTTCGATCAGGTCGTCCTCGACGCAACCCCCCGACACCGAGCCGACCACCAGGCCATCGTTGCGGATGGCGAGCAGCGCGCCCGGCGGGCGAGGCGCCGAGCCCCATGTCTCGATGACCGTGACCAGCCATGTGTCGTGGCCGGCGGCGTGCCATTGGCGCGCCTGCTTCAGTACCTGTCTGTCGAGGCTGTCCATGTCGATCCTCCAGCACCCGCGAGGGGCCGGGGCGATGCGTCGGTCAGGAAAGGACCGCGTAGGCGAGCACCACCACGGCCGCCACGGCGATGACCCACCATAGCACTTTGCCGCGAGGCTGGCTTCCCCCGGCCGAGGAGGCCGCCGCCGGTCCGGTCGTGGCGGCCTGGCCCGGCGTGGGCACCGCTTCCGTTGGCCTGGACGCTGCGGCGCCAGCCGTCGCGCCCGTCGCGGCATCCGCGGCCTCGCCCGGACCGGTCGCGGTGCCTTCGGCCTGCGCCGGGCCGGTGGAGCCCGCGGAGAGGCGCGCCTCGAAGGCGGTGAAGAAGTCCTCCGCGATCTTGGCCGCGGCGGCGTCCACGAGGCGCGAGCCGATCTGCGCGAGCTTCCCGCCCACCTGCGCCTCGGCGGTATAGCTGAGCAGCGTGCTTTCTCCCTGGGGTTCCAGCCGCACGTCGGCGGTGCCCTTGCCGAAGCCGGCGGCGCCGCCCTGGCCCTCGAACGCGATGCGATAGGAGCGCGGCTCGACGATGTCCGAGAGCTTCAGCTTGCCCTTGAAGCGAGCGTTGACCGGACCGATGCGAACCTTCATCGCGGCGGTGTATTCGTCGTCGCCCGTGCGTTCGAGCGTTTCGCAACCGGCGATCGACTCGCGCAGCACGTCGGGATCGTTCAGTGCGGCCCAGGTCCGCTCGATCGGGGCGGGGATGGTCTTCTGTCCTTCGAGTTTCATGTTCTATGGCTCCGCGGTTCCCCGCGACGGTGGCGGGGCAGGGTGTCGGCTGGATGAGGGAGGCATCCGTCGCGTACGGCCGAGCATACCCCGGGCGGGCGGGGCAGCCAGCGCGCGTCCGAGCGCTTCCAGGCTGTCGAGATTGTGTATCGGCAGGAACCTGTCCACATGGGGCAGGATCGCGCGCACGCCGGCCGCGCGGGGCTCGAAGCCGTCGAAACGCAGGAGCGGGTTGAGCCACACGAGCTCGTGCGCGAAGCGCGACAGGAGCGCGGCCTGGCGCGACAGCCCGCCGCCCTCGTCGCGGTCCAGCCCGTCGGTGACCAGGATCATCGCGGCGTTTCCGGTCAGCAGGCGACGGGCCCATTTGCGGTTGAACTCGCCCAGGCTGCTCGCGATGCGGGTGCCGCCGCTCCAGTCGGCGATGAGCTCGGCCGCCGACTGCATCGCCACGTCCGGGTCGCGGTGGCGCAGGATGCGGCTGAGCGAGGTCAGCCGCGTGCCGAAGACCAGGGTGCGCACGCGTGGGTCGCGCCGGGTGAGGCCGTGCGCGAAGTGCAGGAAAAGGCGCGCGTATCGTTCCATCGAGCCGCTGATGTCGATCAGGATGACGAGCGGCGGAGGGCGGCGCCGGTGCGCGGAGAGCGCCGGCACCATCGTGCCGGGATGGCGCGACATCCGGCGCAGGCTGCGACGCAGGTCGACCCGACCGCGCGGCGAGGCGACCTGTCGGCGCACGCGCACCGGGGCCAGGGGCAGCTCGATGCTCGATGCGAGGCGCAGGGCCATCCGGTACTCGTCGGCGGTCATCGCCTCGAAGTCGGCCTTGCGCAGGCGTTCGCGTTCGGAATGGCCGAGCATGGCCGCGAACCGGACGTCTTCGTTCCGGGCGTTCTCGCGACCGGGCCGCGTCGCCGGCTCGCGTGGCCGCAGGGCCTCCTCCACGCGACGCGGGCGCTTTTGCGCATCGGGCTCCACCCGGCGGCCACTGACCTTCGGGAGCGCCATCAGCATCATTCGCTCGAGCAGCCGCGGATCGCGCCAGAACGCCTCGAAGGCGGCGTCGAACACCTCCCGTTGTTCGCGGTGCGTCAGCAGCGTCGCCATGAGCGCGGCCCGGACGTCCTCGCGCCGCTCGACGCCGACCGCTTCGATCGCCTGTGCCGCCCGCAGGGCGCGGTCGGTCCCGACGGGCAAGCCGGCGCGGCGCAGGATCCGCACGAAGTGCGTGATGTTGTCGAGTATTCGGTGGGCCATCGGTTCAGCGGGGAGAAGGCGGTACGCGCCTGCAGGGCGGCGTGGCCTTCATTCGGACAGGTTCGGGGCGAGCGCCCGCAGCTCCTCCAGCATCGCCCCGATGTCGCCACTTCGCATGCGTTCCACGTCCTCCTGGTACTTGAGGAGAACGCCGATCGTGTCGCTCACGGTGTCGGGGTCCAGCGCCATGGCGTCGAGGGCGATGAGGGCGTTCGTCCAGTCGATCGTCTCGGCCACGCCCGGCAGCTTGAACAGGTCCATTCGGCGCGCGCGCTGCACGAATTCGACGATCTCGCGCGCGAGGCGCTCGTTCGCCCCGGGAGCCTTCAGGCGGACGATCTCGAGCTCGCGCTCGGCGTCGGGATAGTCCACCCAGGCGTAGAGGCAGCGGCGCTTGAGTGCGTCATGGATCTCGCGCGTGCGGTTCGACGTCAGGATGACCAGTGGCGGTTCGGCCGCGCGAATCGTGCCGAACTCGGGAATCGAGATCTGGTAGTCCGACAGGATCTCGAGCAGGAAGGCCTCGAAGGGCTCGTCCGCCCGATCGATCTCGTCGATCAGCAGCACCGGGGGACGGGCCGCGGTGAGGGAGCGCAGCAGGGGACGCTCGATGAGCATCTCCCGACGGTAGAGGCTCGCGGCAAAGCCGGGCTCCGCGGCCCGGCCCGTGGCCTCGGCGAGCCGGATCTCGAGCATCTGGCGAGCGACGTTCCATTCATAGGCGCTTTGCGCCACGTCGAGCCCCTCGTAGCACTGCAGGCGGATCAGTTCGGTATCCAGGACCTGGGCAAGCGCCTTCGCGAGTTCGGTCTTGCCGACGCCGGCCTCGCCTTCCAGGAACAGCGGCCGGCGCAGGCGCACGGCGAGGAAGACCGCCGTCGCGAGTTCGCGCCCGGCGAGGTAGCCGTGCGCCGCAAGCCGCGTCGCTGCCTGGTCTACCGAGGTGATCGAATCGTCTGCTGGCATGGGTCCGGAGGGGATCGTCGGGAGGGGTTCATGAAAAGGGCGCGCATCCGTGCCGGGATGCGCGCCCGTCGGGAGTCGCGCGCCCTAGCGGGCGAGCGCGGCGGCGACCGCGCGCCTGGCCATGACGACGATCATTGCCGCCCGGTACTCGCTGCTGGCGTGCAGGTCGGCGTTGATGTCGGTCGTGGGCACGGTGACATTGTCGAGCGCCGCCACCGAGAAGTCCTTCGAAAGCGCCGCCTCGATCTCGGCGCAGCGAAAGGCGCACGACTTGGCCCCCGTGACCGCCGCGCGAACGCCGGCGGGACCCCTGGAGACCATCACGCCAACCAGGGCGAACCGCGAGGCGGGCTGCTTGAACTTCACGTAAGCCGCGCGCTCCGGCACGGGGAAGCTCACCGACCTGATGAGTTCGCCGGGCTCGAGCGCCGTCTCGTACAGGCCACGGAAGAAGTCGTCGGCAGGGATCTCGCGGCGGTCTGTCTGGATCGTCGCGCCCAGGCCAAGCACGCCCGCAGGATAGCAGGCGGCCGGATCGGCGTTGGCGAGGGACCCGCCGATGGTCCCCATGTTGCGCACCATCGGGTCGCCGATCCCGCCCGCCAGCTCGGCGAGTGCCGGAATCGCCTGGCGCACCTCGGGGGAGGCAGCCACGGCCGCATGGGTGGTCATCGCGCCGATGCGAACCGAGCCTTGCTCGACCGTGATGCCGACGAGATCGGGAATCGCGCCGAGGTCGATCAGCTTGCTCGCCGAGGCGAGTCGCAACCGCATCGACTGCACGAGGCTCTGGCCGCCCGCGAGGTACCGGGTCTCCTCGTCGGCGGCGCTCACCGCCTCGGCCGCGCTGGCCGGCTTGACGTAATCGAATGCGTACATGTTCGATGCTCCTCCTGTCCTGGCTCAGGCGCGCGCCTGGATGGCCTGCCACACCCGCTCTGGTGTGGCCGGCATGCGGATGTCCGTCACGCCGACCGCGTCGGTCAGCGCATTGATGAAGGCGGCCGGCGACCCGATCGCGCCCGCCTCGCCGCAGCCCTTCACGCCGAGCGGGTTGTGCGTGCAGGGCGTGCACCGCGTGTCGAGGACGATCCGCGGGATGTCCGTCGCCCGGGGCAGGGCATAGTCCAGCATGGACCCGGTGAGCAGCTGGCCGGAGTCCGGGTCATAGACGCACTGCTCGAGCATGGCCTGGCCGAGCCCCTGTGCGATGCCTCCCTGGACCTGGCCCTCGACGATCATCGGGTTGATGATGTTCCCGAAATCGTCGACCGCCACGAACTGCTCGATGGTGGTGGTGCCGGTTTCCGGATCGACCTCCACCTCGCAGACATAGCTGCCGGCGGGATAGGTGAAGTTGGTCGGGTCGTAGAAGGCGTTCTCGTTCAGGCCCGGCTCCAGCTTGTCGAGCGGGAAGTTGTGCGGCACGTAGGCGGCCAGCGCCACTTCGCCGAACGACAGCTTGCGATCGGTGCCGGCCACGCGGAACTCGCCGTTGCTGAATTCGATGTCGTCGTCGGCCGCCTCCAGGATGTGCGCCGCGATCTTGCGGCCCTTGGCGATGATCTTGTCGACCGCCTTGACGATGGCCGTGCCCCCGACGGCCAGCGAGCGGCTGCCGTAGGTGCCCAACCCGAAGGGGACGCGCCCGGTATCGCCGTGGACGATCTCGACGTTGTCGATCGGGATGCCGAGGCGGTCGGCCACGACCTGGGCGAAGGTGGTTTCGTGGCCCTGGCCATGGCTGTGCGAGCCCGTGAACACGGTGACGGTACCGGTCGGGTGGACACGGACCTCGCCCGCCTCGAACAGGCCCGCGCGGGCGCCGAGCTGGCCGGCGATGTTGGACGGCGCCAGGCCGCAGGCCTCGATATAGCAGGAGTAGCCGAGGCCCCGCAGCTTGCCGCGCCTGGCCGCCTCGGCCTTGCGGGCGGGGAAGCCGGCGACGTCGGCGAGCTCCATGGCGCGGTCCAGCGTCGCCGCGTAGTTGCCCGTGTCGTAGGACAGGCCGACCGGCGTGGCATACGGGAACTCGGTGATGAAGTTGCGGCGCCGGATCTCCGCGGGGTCGAGCTTCATCACGCGGGCGCACTGCTCCACGAGCCGCTCGACGACGTAGGTCGCCTCGGGCCGGCCGGCGCCGCGGTACGCATCGACCGGGGTCGTGTTGGTGAACACCGCGCGCACCTCGACATGGATGGCCGGCGTCCTGTACTGGCCGGCGAGCAGGGTGCCGTAGAGGATGGTCGGCACCGACGAGGCGAAGGTCGAGAGGTAGGCCCCCACGTTGGCGGTGGTCCGTACGCGCATCGCCTTGAAGTGCCCCTGGTCGTCCATGGCCATCTCGGCCGTGGTGACGTGGTCACGGCCGTGGCAGTCGGCGAGGAAGGATTCGCTGCGCTCGGCGGTCCACTTGATGGGCCGGCCCACCCGCCTGGTGGCCCAGACGAGGGCCGTCTCCTCGGCATAGAGGAAGATCTTGGAGCCGAATCCGCCGCCGACGTCGGGCGCGATCACCCGCATCTTCGATTCCGGGATTCCGAGGACGAAGGCGCACATGAGGAGGCGCTCGACGTGCGGGTTCTGGTTGGCGACGTACAGGGTGTAGCTGTCGTCATGCCGGTGGTACTCGGCATTGGCGGCCCGGGGCTCGATCGCGTTCGGGATCAGCCGGTTGTTGACGAGATCGAGCCGGGCGACATGGCTGGCGGACGCGAAGGCCGCTTCCACCGCTGCCTCGTCCCCGTGCGACCAGTTGAAGCAGAGGTTGTTCGGCGCATCGTCGTGGACGAGCGCGGTCGCCTTCTCGGCGCTTGCGGTGTCCACCACCGCCTCCAGCACCTCGTACTCCACCTCCACCAGTTCGGCCGCATCCTTGGCGCTGGCGTAGTCCTCGGCCACGACGATCGCGACCAGCTCGCCCACGTAGCGCACCTTGCCGACCGCGAGCACCGGGTGCGCCGGCTCCTTCATCGGGCTGCCGTCCTTGCTGTGGATGAGCCACCCGCACGGGATGCTGCCCACGCCGGTCGCGGCGATGTCCTCGCCGGTGTACACGGCCAGCACGCCCGGGCTCGCCAGGGCGGGAGCCGTGTCGATGCGGACGATGCGTGCGTGGGCATGCGGCGAGCGAACGAAGCATGCCCAGGTCTGGCCCGGGAGAACGATGTCGTCGGTGTAGCGGCCTGCCCCGGTGAGGAAACGCTTGTCCTCGCGGCGGACGACACGCTGGCCGATCGGCGAGTTCGACATGTCGGTCATCTCCATCTCCTCTCGTTCTCGTGCCTCAGGCGGCGACGCCGGCGGCATGCTGCACGGCCTTGACGATGTTCTGGTAGCCGGTGCATCGGCAGATGTTGCCCTCGAGATGCTCGCGGATCTGGGCTTCGGTGGGCTTCGGGTTCTCGGCGAGCAGGGCGACCACGGACATCACCATGCCCGGGGTGCAGAAGCCGCACTGCAGGCCATGGCATTCGCGGAAGGCTTCCTGGACGGGGTGCAGCTCGTCGCCCTGGGCGAGGCCCTCGATGGTCGTGACCGAACGTCCGTCGACCTGCAGCGCCAGGATCGAGCATGACTTGATCGCGCGGCCGTCCACATGGACCGTGCAGGCGCCGCACTGGGCGGTGTCGCAGCCCTGGTGGGTTCCCGTCAGGCCCAGCTTCTCGCGCAGGACCTGCAGCAGCAAGGTGCGCGGGTCGATCGCCAGCGTCGTCTGCTTGCCGTTGACTGTCAGGTTGACGGTCTTCTGTTCCATGGGTTCGCCTCCTCGAGGTTGTTGTGACGGGCCTGGGCCGATTCTTACAGAATGATGCACTGCTGTACCAGTTCGCGATAGGCTGGCCGCCCCCCATGGGGTAGGGGCGGGGGCCGGGCAGGCCCGGGGGTCGGTCGCCCCGGTGCGTTCGGATGGCCTCTGGCGGCCCCGATTCGGCGCTAGAATCGCGCCCATGAGCATCAAGTCCGACCACTGGATTCGCCGGATGGCAGAGTCGCACCGCATGATCGAGCCCTTCGAGGCCGGCCAGGTGCGCGTGCGCGATGGCGAGCGGATCGTCTCCTACGGCACGTCGAGCTACGGCTACGACGTGCGGTGCGCGGACGAGTTCCGGATCTTCACCAACATCAATTCGACCATCGTCGATCCGAAAGCCTTCGATGAGAAGAACTTCGTGAGCTTCCAGGGGCCGGTCTGCATCATTCCGCCGAACTCCTTCGCGCTCGCCCGGACCGTCGAGTACTTCCGGATCCCGCGCAACGTGCTGACGATCTGCCTCGGCAAGTCAACCTATGCGCGCTGCGGCATCATCGTGAACGTAACGCCGCTCGAGCCGGAGTGGGAAGGGCACGTCACGCTCGAGTTCTCCAATTCCACGCCCCTGCCGGCCCGGATCTACGCCGGCGAGGGCTGCGCCCAGATGATCTTCCTCGAGTCCGACGAAGTCTGCGGCACGTCCTACGCGGACCGGGGGGGCAAGTACCAGGGGCAGACCGGGGTCACGTTGCCCCGGACCTGAGGCGACGGCGGCGCGGCCACGCTCCGGGGACGCACACGCAGGAGGGACGCCATGGCCGACAAGCTGATCATCTTCGACACCACCTTGCGCGACGGCGAACAGAGCCCCGGCGCGTCCATGACGAAGGAAGAGAAGCTGCGGATCGCCCGGCAGCTCGAGCGGTTGCGCGTCGACGTGATCGAGGCGGGCTTCGCCGCCTCGTCCAACGGGGATTTCGAGGCCGTCAAGGCCATCGCCGATGTCGTCCGCGACTCGACCGTCTGCTCCCTCGCCCGCGCCAACGACCGGGACATCGCCCGGGCGGCCGAGGCGCTGGAGAACGCCCCGTCGCGGCGTATCCACACCTTCATCGCCACGTCCGCCCTCCACATGGACAAGAAGCTGCGGATGTCGCCCGAGCAGGTCTACGAACAGGCCCGGCTTTCGGTGCGCTTCGCGCGCCGGTTCACCGACGATGTCGAGTTCTCCCCCGAGGATGGCAGCCGGTCCGATCCGGACTTCCTGTGCCGGGTGATCGAGGCGGTCATCGACGAGGGCGCCACCACCATCAACATCGCCGACACGGTGGGCTACGGGATTCCGGAGCTCTACGGCAAGCTCATCCGGGACCTGCGCGAGCGGGTCCCGAATTCCGACAAGGCCGTCTGGTCGGTCCATTGCCACAACGATCTCGGCATGGCGGTCGCGAATTCATTGGCCGGTGTGATGGCTGGGGCTCGTCAAGTTGAATGCACGATCAATGGCCTCGGTGAAAGGGCCGGGAACACCTCCCTCGAGGAGGTGGTGATGGCGGTGAAGACTCGGCGCGACTATTTCGGCCTGGAGGTGGGTATCGATACCACCCAGATCGTTCCGACCAGCCGGCTGGTGTCCGGGATCACCGGGTTCCCCGTCCAGCCGAACAAGGCGGTGGTGGGGGCCAACGCCTTTGCGCATGCCTCCGGGATCCACCAGGACGGGGTCCTCAAGCAGCGCGACACCTACGAGATCATGCGCGCCGAGGATGTCGGCTGGGCCGCGAACCGGATCGTCCTGGGCAAGCTCTCGGGACGCACCGCCTTCCGCCAGCGCCTCCGGGAACTGGGTATCGAGCTCGATTCCGAGGCCGAGGTCAACGCCGCGTTCCAGCGGTTCAAGGACCTCGCCGACCGCAAGGCCGAGATCTTCGACGAGGACCTGCACGCTCTCGTGTCGGAGCCGCTCACCGGCCGGCGCCCGGACGAGCGCGTAGCGCTCGTCGCGATGTCGCAGTCTTCCGCGATCGGCGAGCAGCCCCGCGCCCATGTCGTCCTGTCGATCGACGGCAAGGAGGCATCCGCGGAGTCGACCGGGAACGGGCCGGTGGACGCGACCCTGCGGGCCGTGGAGTCGCTGGTGCAATCCGGGGCGGAGATGACGCTCTACTCGGTGAACGCGATCAGCGGCGGGACCGAGGCCCAGGGCGAGGTGACGGTCCGGCTCCAGAAGGCCGGGCGGGTGGTCAACGGCGTGGGGGCCGACCCCGACATCGTGGTCGCCTCGGCCAAGGCCTACGTCAATGCGGTCAACCGGCTGCAGTCGCCGGTGGAGCGGCTCGATCCCCAGCTCGCCGCCCCCTGAGCGGATGCGGCAGCGGGCGGTCGCGTAGCGCCGATGCATCGCAAAACGCGTCAGGGCGCTCGCCACCAGGGCTCGATTCCTGTAAGATTTTGGCTGCCCTGTTCGCCGCAAGGCGTACGGGGCAAATTTCATCGGTGCGACGCATTCGCCCGCCCGGTCGAGCCGCCGCCAAGGGCGGTCCCGACGCCCGAGCCGGCCGAGTGCCGGTTTCATGGCGAAGCGCGCCGTACTCCATGTACCAAGCACGGCCCGGTCACCCAGCCTGGCCGCAAGTCATTTGGGGAAAGCAATGCCCGTTGCAAACATCGACAAGGCGAAGATCGTCGCCGAGTACCGGCGCTCCGAGAACGACACCGGATCGCCGGAAGTTCAGGTGGCGCTGTTGACCGCGCGGATCAGCGAGCTGACCGAGCACTTCAAGACACATGCGAAGGATCATCACTCGCGCCGCGGCCTGCTGAAGATGGTGAGCCGCCGTCGCAAGCTGCTCGACTACCTGAAGTCGAAGGATCTCGAGGCGTACAAGACGCTGATCCAGCGCCTCGGACTGCGCAACTGATGAACCCCGTACCGGGTCGATGAGTCTGCACGCGAAGCCCGCAAGCCCCGCTTGCGGGCTTTTTGCTTGGGGCCAGCGGGCCACCGTGAGCGAACCGCGCCGCCGAGCCTACTGCGCGGGCAATAACGAGGAACGAGAGTGTTCGAGATAGCAAAGAAAACCTTCACCTGGGGTACCAACACGGTCACCCTTGAAACAGGCGAGATCGCCCGGCAGGCCACCGGTGCCGTGCTGGTGACCATGGACGACACCGTGGTCCTCGCGACGGTGGTCGCCCGCAAGGAAGCCAAGCCGGGCCAGGACTTCTTCCCCCTGACCGTCGACTATGTCGAGAAGTTCTATGCCGCGGGGCGGATCCCGGGGGGCTTCTTCAAGCGGGAAGGGCGCCCCACCGAGCGCGAGATCCTCGTCTGCCGCCTGACCGACCGGCCGATCCGGCCGCTGTTCCCGGAGGGCTTCTACAACGAAGTCCAGATCGTGCTGCAGGTACTGTCGAGCAACCCGGAAGTCAACAGCGACATCCCCGCGATGATCGGCGCTTCGGCGGCCCTGGCGATCTCCGGCATCCCGTTCGACGGCCCGATCGGCGCCGCGCGGGTCGGCTACATCGACGGCAGCTATGTGCTCAACCCGCCCACCTCGCGCATGGCCGACAGCAAGCTCGACCTCGTCGTGGCGGGCACGGAGAGCGCCGTCCTGATGGTCGAGTCCGAGGCGCACGAGCTCTCCGAGGAAGTGATGCTCGGGGCGGTGGTCTACGGCCACGAGCAGATGCAGGTCGTGATCAACGCGATCAACGAGCTCGTCGAGGTCGCGGGCAAGCCCGAGTGGGAATGGGAGCCGCCGAAGAAGGACGAGGACCTGCTCGCCCGGGTCACCGAGCTGGCCGAGGCGCCCATGCGCGAGGCC
Organism: uncultured Burkholderiaceae bacterium; assembly: GCA_964509685.1. Lineage (GTDB taxonomy): Bacteria > Pseudomonadota > Gammaproteobacteria > Burkholderiales > Burkholderiaceae_E > JAMLIN01. The sequence goes on along the minus strand of CAZDYQ010000039.1, from coordinate 814 downwards.
TACCAGAGCCGCAACAAGCAGGAGCGCACCAGCAAGATCCGCGAGGTCGAGGCCGCCACGATGGCCAGGCTCGTCGAGGAGGCGCAGGCCGCGGGCAAGCCCGAGCCCGACCGCACGGTCGTCGGCAACATGCTCTTCGACCTGCAGTCGCGCATCGTTCGCGACCAGATCCTGTCGGGCCAGCCGCGGATCGACGGCCGTGACACCCGCACCGTCCGCCCGATCTCCATTCGGACCGGCGTGCTGCCGCGCGCGCACGGGTCGGCCCTGTTCACCCGCGGCGAGACCCAGGCGGTCGTGGTGGCGACCCTCGGTACCTCTCGCGACGAGCAGCTCATCGACGCGATCAACGGCGAGTACCGCGAGCGCTTCATGATGCAGTACAACATGCCGCCGTACGCCACCGGCGAGACCGGTCGCATGGGTTCGCCCAAGCGACGCGAGATCGGCCATGGGCGCCTCGCGCGCCGGGCGCTCGAACCCCTGCTGCCCTCGCCGGACGAGTTCGCCTATTCGATCCGCCTGGTGTCGGAGATCACCGAGTCGAACGGGTCGTCGTCGATGGCTTCCGTCTGCGGGGGATGCCTTGCACTCATGGATGCGGGGGTGCCGATCAAGCGCCACGTCGCGGGCATCGCGATGGGCCTCATCAAGGAGGGCAACAAGTTCGCCGTCCTTACCGACATCCTTGGCGACGAGGATCACCTCGGCGACATGGACTTCAAGGTGGCGGGTACCGAGCTTGGCGTGACGGCGCTCCAGATGGACATCAAGATCCAGGGCATCACCAAGGAGATCATGCAGGTCGCGCTTT